>NZ_QHHV01000186.1:0-11616 GCF_003947245.1 Actinoplanes sp. ATCC 53533
GGGCCGCGGCGTCATGATCGCCGCCCAGCAGCGGCGTATGCCATACAGAGGCTCCGCCACGAGTACGGCGTCCCGCGATGCGTCTCGCCGAGCACGCGAAGATATTCGCCGAGATTGTGCTCGTGTAACGCCACCGCAGTGGAGGCCCGATCGGGAAGCCCATAGTCATTGGACGACTCGAGATAGTTGTTCGCCAGGATGTTGCGGGCGTTCAGAGTCTCCGGGTGTGTGTCGCCCAGGTGTTCTTCGCGCCATGTCACGACCTTGGTGTTCAGCGCGATGGCCTCGTCGTGCCGGCGCTGTCCACCGTAGGCGAGCGCGAGGCCCGCGGCGGCGTCGATGGTGTCTTCGTCATCGGCGCCGAGCAGGCGTTCATGGTCTTCCAGAACGGTCCGGCCAAGGTTGATCGCCTGGGTGTGCTCCCCGACCATCCACAGTTGGCCGATCATCCATCCGCGCAGACGCAGCAAGGGGCGGACCTCGTCTGAGTTTAGGCGTCCGGAGGCGGTGTCCCACAGCGCGTTGATCTGCAGCACTGCCTCCCGGCTTTGTGCGCGATGCTCATCCCATGGTCGCGATCGCTCCACGATGCGATCGCGGAATGCCGTGAGTAGCGCCGCGGCTTGGCCAACCCGCTCGGCCAACTCACCGGAACGCTCGTCGCGGTCCTGCAGAACCCGGCGGGTGAATCGGTGCATGATGATGGACCGGTCGTTGACGTTGAACGCGACCAAGGATGACTCGGCAAGCACCGCAACAGCCGAGTCGGTCTCATCACCGAACCCGTGCAAAACGGTCCGAGAGACCCCGACTGGTGACAGTACGGCGATAAGGCCCGCCAGTTCGGCTACGCGGCCATCCGGGTCGGGCAGCGAGGTGAGGGCCAGCAACACGGCGCGGGCGGCACCGAGGCGATAGCCGTCACCCGGTCGCCGGGTCAAAGCGTTCTCGATCGACTGGACCTGCAACCGGGCTAGAAGCTCTGGGTAGCTAAGGCTCCGGGTCCGCATCGTCGCTGCGGCCTGCGCGAGGGCGAGCGGAAGGTGCCCGACCTCACGCGCCACGGCACGAGCGCCGGTCTCCTCTTGCGGGCCGAGGCGTTCCTGGAGGTATCGCAGTGCTTGCTGCTCAGTGAAGGCCTCGACATCGACGGTGGAACCGAGCTCCTCAAACGATCGTTGCGTCGTGGTGATGACGATGCGCGCGTGGCCAGCCGCGGGGAGCCATCGAGTTAGCAGATCAGCCTCGACCGCGTTGTCGAACACCAGAAGGCAGCGGCGAGGCGCGGTCGACTCTAGCCAGGAACGCGCCTTGCCCGCGGCAGTCTCGTCATCGTCCATCGGTGCGCACAGGCCGAGTGCCCGGCCGAGCCGGCCGAGGCCGCTGATCAACTGGGTCTCATCCTCGGCGACCACCCAGGCCACAACCGGCCAACGCCGGGTAATACATGTGCGGGCCACAGCGGCCGCGAGTTGCGTCTTGCCTACCCCGCGGGCGCCGGTGAGGGCTGTGACGACGGTGATCCGGCCGGCCCTGGTCAGGCGTCGGCGGAGATCGTCGCGTGGCTGAAAGGCGGGCGGCTCCCGCGGGATCTCCCCGATGACGAAGCGACCCTGCTGGGAGACTCCGCCGGGTCCAGAGGCCCACACCCCGAGCGGAAGAGAGAGGACCGCCGCGGTCAGGCCGGCCAGGGAGAGTTCGACGTCAAGGTCGAGGCCGGGCACAACGGCGTGACAGACGGCCCAGACCGCAAAAAACGCCGCCACGATCGTCGCCAACGCAAGCGACCATCGGCCGACATTGCCCGTGATCACCCAGCGTCGTCTGAGCACAACCGCATTATCACCCGCCACCGCAACAATGCGTCGAGGTGCGCCGGGAAGTTGAACGGCCACAGAAGGCTAGAGATATGGCCCATGGTTACAGATCGCACGCCAGCTCCCTGGATGCGGTGGCTGTGGTGGGGGTTAACTGCTTCTCCAGGTCAACCGGGTTCCAGCCCGGGGTTGGACGCCGAGACGTTGTCTGCGACGATCGGGGACCTGTCGAGGGAATGCCCAGCCTGCGGCACCCGACTGGCGTTCACCTTGGCGCTTGCCAAGACCCCGGAGATCGACACCAGCGACCCGGACGCACTCGTGGTCAGCGCCGCGGCCAAGATTGTCAGCATCCGGGATCGGGGTCGGCCGTATGGACCACTCCTCATGACTGGCTGACCGGATTTGAACAGATGGCGATGCCACTACCGTGTGACAGCGTGACGTCTATCGCGCAATTGGCGGCTGAGACCGCATCCCAGGAAGCCACCCCCGCCGACTGGACCGAAGCCATTGCCACAGTGGTCGCCGCAATCGGTACTGTCGGTGCGCTGATCTACGCAGCGATCGGTCTAGCACGTGAGCGGCAGACGCGGCAGTACGAGATAAAGCGAATCGAAGAAGATCGTCGGGAAGAACAGGACATGCAGGCCCGGACAGTGGTCCTGCACCATCCAACGCTTCCCTCCGCGATTGAGAATGGTTTGCACTACTTCACCTCTTATAGTGTACATTTTGGCAATTATGGCATACATCCGATTACCAATGTCACCGGAGTTCTCACTCATCGCGAGACCAAACTTGAAGTCGTATTTGGCAATGGTGGACCGACGCCGCTTGCTGTATTGAATGCAGGAGACGTCAAGCAGTTGAAGTGGAATCTGGCGGCTCACTCCATCCAGCATCCTGTCGAGATTGAGGCGCACAATCTGGCCAATCTTTTCAAACTTGAAATGCAGTTCACAGACGTCCACGGCATTCGTTGGTCTGTGCGCCCAGGACTCGGCCAGCAGCCGTCCCGCGTCTACGCGTGATCAGGCCGCAACGTCAAGGGTGCCGCGTACGAGTGGCCGCCAGAGCACTGGGGGTCTTGGTTGCGTACCGGCCGGTGTTCAGGCTGTGGTTGCCGACCTTGACCGGCTTGCATCCACACAGCAACTGAATGGACATCGAACTGCGGCTCGCCCAGTATCGGGCGGTTCCGGCGTCCGTCCACGGGTTGGTCGCGCTGCCAAGTTCGCTGTGTGACCCGGGCGACCTGGTCGACCATTATTCACATGTGTCGATTCGCCTGCTAGCGTCACTTCGCGTGGTTGCGTGACCACCCAACGTGGGGAGGTTCAGGTGAGAACAGCCATCCGTCGAGGCGTCGCCGTTGCGGGCGTCGTTGTTCTGTCGGTCCTCGGATTGACCACCGGTGCGCAGGCGGCACCGGCCGAGGCAGACGTTCTCTCGGTGTCCGGGGCCGAGGTGGTGCCGGACAGCTATGTCGTCGTTCTCAAGTCCGGCAAGGTCGCTCGCGCGGTCGCCGCCGAGCATGACGCGAGCGTGCTGCACACGTACACGAAGGTCTTCAATGGTTTCGCGGCGACCATGTCGGCGCGTCAGGCGCGGCAGGTGGCTGCCGATCCGGACGTCGCGTTCGTGCAGCCCAACATGGTCCACCGGAGCTCCGACACGCAGACCAACCCGCCGTCCTACGGCCTGGACCGCATCGACCAGCGTAACCGCCCGCTGAACCAGGCATACACCTACAATACGAACGCGGCGAACGTGCACGCCTACATCATCGATACCGGCATCCGCACCACCCACCAGGACTTCGGTGGGCGCGCCGTCAGCGGGTTCGACGCGGTCGACGGCGGTGCCGCCGACGACTGCAACGGCCACGGTACGCACGTCGCCGGCACCGTCGGTGGCAGCGCCCACGGTGTCGCCAAGGGCGTGCAGCTTGTCGCCGTGCGCGTTCTCAACTGCGAGGGCAGCGGGACCACCGCGCAGGTCGTCGCCGGCATCGACTGGGTCACCGCCAACGCGGTCGAGCCCGCCGTCGCCAACATGAGCCTCGGTGGCGGCGCCGACACCGCCTTGGACAACGCGGTACGCGCGTCGATCGCCTCCGGTGTCAGCTACGCGATCGCGGCCGGCAACGGCCTGTTCGGCCTGTTCGCCCTGGACGCCTGCACCCAGTCCCCGGCGCGGGTCAGCACGGCGATCACCGTCTCCGCGACCAACAGCAGCGACGCCAAGCCGTCCTGGGCCAACCGCGGCACCTGCGTCGACGTCTTCGCCCCCGGCATCAGCATCACGTCGACCTGGGCCACCGGCGACACCGCCACCAACACGATCAGTGGCACGTCGATGGCCGCACCGCATGTGGCCGGTGCCGCCGCGCTTTACCTGGCCACCCACCCGGGCGACACGCCGGCGCAGGTGCACAGCGCCATGATCAGCAACGCCACCACGGGCGTCGTGACCAGCCCCGGGTCCGGCTCACCGAACCGGCTGCTCTATACGGGCGCCTTCTGAGTGCGGCGAGCCGGGTGGAGTTCCACCCGGCTCGCACCGCCGCTCGGTAGGGTCGTGCGCGTGGATCTGGAAAGCATGGCTTCGCGGCTCGGGGTGCCCGTCGAGGACGTCGATCGCGTGCACCGGCTCGCCGGCGACCGGCAGTCGGCTCCGTTGCCCGCCAGGGCGGACGCGCCCGGGATTCTCGACCGGCTCGCGGTGCGGCCAGACGACCGCGCGGAGATCATGGCCGGCTGGCCCGACTCCGGCTCTCCGCTGTGGACATCGGAGCTGCGCTGGCTGCTCGACCGCTCGATCGCCCTGGTCCGCGCCGATCTCGGGGGTCACGGCTGGCTGTCGCCCGGCCCGGTGCTGCCGCGCGGGCGGGGTCCCGCCTGGCGGCATCTCTACGCGTACGCGTATCTGGCCCTGGTGGACGTGGTCACGGCGTACCACCGGGACCACGGTGTCGCCGAGGCCGTGTCGTGGGCGACCCTGGCGGACCTGGGCCGCAACCTCGCGATCGACCGGCGGATGCACGGCGAGGGCTGGCCGGTCATGCAGAGCTGGCTGACGTTGCACGCGCGCGGCGGCGTCTACGAGCTGGGCCGGCTGCAACACCAGCGCGGCGGCACGGCCATCGGCCTGCACATCCCCGAGTCGGGCCCGATGACCCCGGAAGCGGTCACGGCGTCGCTCGACGAGGCCCGTGCGTTCTTCCCGCACCACTTTCCCCGCGAGCGTTACACGGAGTTCTCCTGCGGCTCGTGGCTGCTCGACCCGCAGCTGCTGGAATATCTGCCCGAGGACTCCAACATCGTCCGGTTCCAGCGGAGGTTCGAGCTGGAGCCCTACGAGGAGCCGGAAGGGCTGGACGCCGATGTGGAGGCGCTACGGTTCGTCTTCCGCACCCTGAGCACGCCGCTCGACCAGCTGCCGCGCCGCACGATGCTCCAGCGCGCGATTGTCGATCATCTGAAGGCCGGTCGCCACTGGCACTGGCGCCGGGGCCACTTCCCGGTTTAGCTCAGCCGTCGGCCACCTCGAAGGCGAGGCGTGTCCGCGAGGTGTCACAAGGTCCAGTCGGGCACCTCCGCGCCCGGCCGGGTGAAGGCGGCGAAGTTCGTCGTGTCGTGGAACGCCGAGATCCGATACAGGGCGCGCGCGTAGCGCCAGAGCCGCGGGTAGACATGCAGCCCGGGATTGATCGTGCGGTGGGCGTTCGGCCCGACGTCGTAGCGGACCAGCGTCACCCAGAGCCGGATGTCAGCCTCGGTGAGCACGTCGCCGATCAGAAACCGCGAGTGCGCCAGCCGGGCGTCGAGGCGTTCGAATGCGTCCAGCAGCGCCGCGCGGGCAGCCTCCGAACCACGGGCCGCGGCGCCCGCGCCCTCGTTGACGGCCGGGCGCAGCCAGCCGTTCAACTCGTCGATCCGGTCGCGCGATCCGGGCGGGTAGGTGTCCACCGGGTCGTCGGCCAGGTGCCGGAAGCGGGTGGTGAGGTCGACGCCTATTCCGCCGGCCTCGTTGCTGACGACCTGGGTGGTGAGCCTGTCCCACAGCATAGGCACGGCGACGTGGCCGGTGTAGCCGTCGACGGTCGCCTCGTAGGCCTGCCGGAGCAGGGTGAACCCGTTGACCGGGTCCGGACCGTACGTCTCACGGAACGCCCAGCCGCGCCCGTCGCGGTCGTCGTCCACGTAGGACATGGTCACCAGGTCGTGCAGGCCGGCCAGCTCTCGGGTGATCGCCACCTGCTGTGACCAGGGGCAGAACCAGCCGCCGTACACGTGATAGCGGAACGGCCGGGCGGTGAACGGCCCGTTCTCGGTGATCCGGCCGCGGAAGGATGTTTCCGGCGTGATCCGGTATTCGCCGTAGCGCTCGACGTCGACCGGCGTGGCCAGGCGGGTCATGGCGGAAGGGCGCAGCATGCGGATCCTCCCCTCTCGGTCCTGAGACCGTCGTGGGCGGTGCAGTCACGTACTTTATAAATCCTATATGCAAGCTAGGATAATCGCACCCGGGCGCGACGGCTACAGCACCTGGGAGAGGAACTGCCGCAGGCGTGGACTGGTGGGAGAGTCGAAGATCTGGTCAGGCGGGCCCGCCTCCACCACCACGCCGCCGTCCATGAAGGCGACCTGGTCGGCCACCCGGCGGGCGAAGCCCATCTCGTGGGTCACCACCACCATGGTCATGCCCTGGGCGGCGAGGTCGGCGAGCAGGGCGAGGACGCCCTTGACCAGTTCCGGGTCCAGCGCGGAAGTCACCTCGTCGAACAGCATGGCGCGCGGTGACATGGCCAGCGCGCGGGCGATGGCCACCCGTTGCTGCTGGCCGCCGGAGAGGTTGCCCGGCCGTCGGCCGGCCTTGTCGCGCAGGCCGACGATGTCGAGCTGACGGAGGGCCACCTCTTCCGCCTCGGCGGCGGACGCCCCTTTCAGTTTGCGCAGCGCCAGGGTGATGTTCTGCAGGACGGTCTTGTGCGGGAAGAGGTTGAACTGTTGGAACACCATGCCGACCTGCCTGCGCAGCTGGTCCGGGTTCCAGGTGGCCGTGTCCTCGCCGTCGAGCAGGACCTCGCCGCGGTTCGGCTCGATCAGCCGGTTGATGGTGCGCAGCAGGGTGGACTTGCCCGAGCCGGACGGCCCGACGACGCACACGCTCTGCCCGCTCGGGACCTCCAGGTCGACGCCGCGCAGGACCGCGTGGTCGCCGAAGGACAGGTGCAGGTCGCGCACCTCCAGCCGTACGGGATCGGTTGTGGTCCATGGGGTTCGCGGGGTCATCGGGCCGCCACCTCGCTGAGGGCGCCGGCCTGCGGCGGCGCCGGATCTTCGATGCGTTCCGGACGGCCGGAGCGCAACCGCCGATCGATGAGGTTGACCAGGTGCGTCAACGGCACGGTCAGCACCAGATAGAACAATCCGGCCAGCAGGAGCGCCGACTCGTTGCCGGTGTTGGCCGCGTAGTCCTGGCCGATCCGGAACAGCTCGCGCTGGCTGGCCAGCAGGCCGAGGAAGTACACCAGGCTGGAGTCCTTGACCAGCGCGATGAACTGGTTGACCAGGGCGGGCAGCACCCGCCGGATGCCCTGGGGGATGACGACCAGCCGCATCGCCGTCGGGTAGGAGAAGCCCAGGGCCCGGGTGGCCTCCAGCTGGCCGTGGTCCACGCTCTGGATGCCGGACCGGAAGATCTCCCCGATGTACGCCCCGGCGACCAGTCCCAGCGCCAGGATGCCCAGCGGGTACGGGTTGGTGCCCCACAGTCCGAGTGCCAGTGGGGCCAGGCCCACCCCGATCAGCAGAATCGTCACGACCACGGGCAGCCCGCGGAAGATATCCGTGTACACCCGGGCCGGCCAGCGCAGCCATCGCGTGCGGGAGATCCCCGCCACGGCGAGGAGCAACCCGATCACGGTGCCGAGGATGGCGGAGAGCAGGGCCAGGATGAGCGTGTTCGGCAGGCCGACGGTGAGCATCTCCGGCAGGCTCTCGCGCATCGAGGGCCAGTCGAAGAAGGTGTGCCACAACTGGGTCAAGGTGTCCACGGACGTCTCCCTCCGGACGCCGGGTCAGCCGGTCGTGCTGGGGCTGGCGGCCGCGGGCGGGGTCGCGGCCGTGCCGCTGCCCGGCTTGAAGGTGTCCGGGACCGGCCGGCCCGGGTAGTACTGCGCCTGCAGCTTGTCCCAGGTGCCGTCGGCGATCACCTCGTCGAGGCCCTTGTTCAGCGCGGCCAGCAGAGCGTCGTTGTCCTTCGCGACCGCGAAGGCGGTCGGTTCGGAGCTGAGCTGCTTCTGCACCATCACGATCGCGCCGTTGCTGTCGCCGGCGAGCTTCTCGCCGATCTCGGCGGGGGCGATCCAGGCGTCGGCGGTCTTGGACTTGAGCTGGTTGACGGCGCTGTTGTAATCGGGCACCCGGACCGGGTTCAACTGGTTCTTGGTCGCGTAGTCGTCCTGCACGGTGCCCTGCACGACCGCCACCCGCTTGCCGGCCAGGCCGCCGAAGCCGGTGATGGTCGATCCCTTGGGCACGTCCAGCCCGAAGTAGCCGAAGTCGTAGCCGTTGGTGAAGGCCACGGTCTTCTTCCGCGCCTCGGTGATGGTGATCGAGGAGCTGCCCACGTCGAACTTCTTGGTGTTCACCTGCGAGAGCAGGGCCGAGAAGTCGGTGCCGACGAACTCCACCTTCAGGTTGAGCTTCGCGGCCACGGCGACGAGCAGGTCGTTGTCGAAGCCGGTGAACTTGCCGTCCTTGAGGTAGACGTTCGGCGGGGCGTCCGTCAGGGTGCCGGCTCGGATCGTCCCGGCCTGGACGAGGCGGTACGGGTTCGCGGTGCTGTCGTCGGACGAGCTACCGCCGCCGCAGGCCGCGACGAGCGCCAGCGCGGTGGCAGCGACGACGCTGAGCGTGGCACGGACCAGCGGAGGGCGAGCAGACAAGATTCTTCTCCTTCAAATCCCAGTAACCAGAGAGAGTAACTAGGGAAAGGAGCGTATGGCCCGACCGCCCCGTACACCGAATCGACTGGACCGTAAGTGACGGCCTTCACCAAGCCGTCGTGCTCGCCGGCGTCCCCCTCGCCAGTCAGCGTCGAGATGGAGCGGGCCCGGCCCCGGATCACCGGTGCCGGGCCGTGGCGCGCAGGGAGCGGTTCAGCTGGACAGTGTCGCGGTGTAGAGCAGCCGGTTCGGTGAGCCGCTGCCGGGGCTGGTGACGACCCCGGTGGTGGCCGCGGCGACGATCGCCGCGTTGACGGTCGCCACCGGTGCCCCGGGGTGGGCGGTGAGGTAGAGGGCGGCCGCGCCGGCCACGTGCGGCGAGGAGAACGACGTGCCGCTGCCGGTGTAGGTGGCGGTGTTGCTGGTGCGCCAGGCGGAGGTGATGTCGACGCCGGGGGCGAACAGGTCCAGGACGGCGCCGTAGTTGGACCAGGAGGCTCGTGCGTCGGTGCGGCCGGTGGCGCCGACGGTCAGGGCCTCGGTGACCCGGGCGGGCGAGGTGTTGGCGGCGTTGACTCCGGAGTTGCCGGCCGCGACGGCGTACGGGATGCCGGCGGTGATGGATCGCCGCACCGCGGCGTCCAGGGTGCTGCTGGCGCCGCCGCCGAGGCTGAGGTTCGCGACCGACCGGCCGGGCACCGCGTTGGCGGTGACCCAGTCGATGCCGGCGATGACCCCGGCGGTGGTGCCCGATCCGCTGTCGTTGAGGACCCGGACGCCGACGATGTTCGCGTTCTTGGCGATGCCGTAGGTGCTGCCGGCCGCGACGCCGGCGACGAAGGTGCCGTGCCCGTTGCCGTCCTGTGCCACGTTGTCGCCGTCCACGGCGTCGTAGCCGTAGCCGGCCCGGCCGCCGAAGTCCTGGTGGGTGACGGTGATCCCGGTGTCGACGACGTAGACGGTGACGCCGCTGCTCGGACCGTAGGTGTAGGTCTGGCTCAGCGGCAGGTTCCGCTGGTCGACGCGGTCCAGGCCCCAGGGGGCCGCGGTCTGGGTGTCGGTGATCCGGACGCTCTGGTCGGCCTCGACGGAGGCCACCGACGGGTCGGCGGCCAGCCGGGCGGCCTGCCGGGCGCTCAGGTGGGCCGTGTAACCCTCGATCGCGTGGCCGAAGACGCGGGAGACGGTGCCGCCGTAGCGCCGGGCGAGCTGGTCGGCGCGGGACTTGTCGATCTGCGCGCCGTCCTTGAGCACGACGAGATAGGTGCCGGCGATCGCGGACGGGCTGTCGGCGTGCAGGATCGTTCCGGTCGGCTCGGCGGCGATCGCGGGCGCCGCGCCGGCGACGGCGAGGGCGGTGCCGACGAGGACGGCGGTGGCGGTGCGGCGGTGCCGATGGCGGGCGGGTCGCATTTGTTCCTCCTGGTCTTCCGGCGTCCGAATGACGCCTGGGAATGACGCTAGGCGGGAACCTTTGATTGATGATCAATGATGCATTAGGGCATTGACAGCATCTTGATACGAGCCTGCGAACGGCCACGCGCCGACCTGGGCCCGGTGGCGCGGCGTAGTTGCACACTCGACGGATGGTGCTGTGCCGGGTCAAGGCCTGATGATGGCGGGAGATAGCTGCGACACCGGGAGGGCCGCATGTCGGACGTTGTCGTGATCTCCGGCCATCCGCGCCCTGGATCGAGGACATTGCAGCTGGCCATGGCGGTGGGGAAGCGCTTCGCGGCGCACCGCGGCCACGTCACCTTCGTGACCATCGATGTCGCGGAACTCGGGCAGGGCCTGCTCGCGCCGGCCGACGCCGCCACCGGCGAGGCGCTGCGGGAGGTCCAGGACGCCACACTGCTGATCGTGGCGACCCCGACATGCTGGGGCACCTACTCCGGTGCGCTCAAGGTGCTGCTTGATCAGCTGCCGCCCAACGCTCTCGCCGGTGTCTTGGCCGTCCCAGTGGTCACGGCCGACATCCAGGCGCGGGCCGATGCCGCTGAGGCGTTCCTCGCCAGACTTCTGAGCGAGCTGGGAGCGGATGTCGTCGACTTCGGCCTGACCGCGATCGGGCCCGAGCTCGCCGACCCCGCCGCGGTCGCGGACCAGTACGCCGAGGCGATCGGCACCTGAGCCCGACCAAACCGGCGCCTCAGGCGGCCCGGGTGGCGAACAGGCGCCTTGCGGGCGAACGCCGGGCGCCGTCGCGGACCAGTACGCCGAGGCGGATCGGTGATCAGGTAACGGGGCCGGGAGGGCGGCCCGGGTGGCGAACGGGCGCCTTGCGGGCGCGCGCCGCGAGGTCACCCACCAGTAGCGCATGGTGGCGGTCGGCCATGGGTTGGTGACCAGGCTGGTGGGAGTCTGGCACCAGCGCGAGCAATCCGCCGGCCAGACCGTCCGGCGCATCCGGCGGGCCGGCCAGCGGCCGTAGCCGGTCATGGCGGCCTCGGTGACCTCGACCGCGCCGGGCAGCAGGCGCAGACACTTCATGATGTACCTGACCTGGCATTCGATCATGAAGACGTTGGAGTTGTGGCCCAGGATGGTGCTCGGCCCGTGCACGAGGAGGAAGTTCGGGAAGCCGGGCACCGCCGGGCCTCGGCCCCTTCCGACCATGAACCGTAGGAGCCGGGGATGGCGCTCGCGGCGCGATCGCCCGGGCATTCCCGGCAATCGTGCGCCTGCACCTGGTGTTTCCGATGGGGAAGCAGAGCAAAGGGCCGGCAACACCAACACCCGCCGGCCGGGCCGCGCGGCGATCAGCGAATCGGCACGTGCTGACGACCACCCCGGCAATCGTGTGCCTGCACCTGGTGTTYCSGATGGGGAAGCAGAGCA
>NZ_QHHV01000187.1:0-4591 GCF_003947245.1 Actinoplanes sp. ATCC 53533
TCGGCGATTTTGAAGGGTCGCCAGGTGCCGACAAGCTGACGGCCGCCGACCAGCGACGCCACGCGGGCGATGTTGCTGCGTTCATCGCCGGTCAAGCCCGCGACGTCGGGAATCACCACGGGTACAGCCGTGACCGTCTGGATCACTGCCAGGCTCCGAACGAAGCGCACCATCGCGCCCGGCACCAACGGCTCGCTCATCGTCAGAGCCGCAAGATCGATGAAGGGCCCGTACGCGCCAGCGAACTGAAGCCGGTTCGGAGCGGCCAGACACCCGGCGAACTGGACGGCGTCGTGCACCGCGCTCGCCTCCCGCCCGGCGAGCCCTTCGATCCGGAAGTCCGCGTTGGTCGCACCGGTAGTGGTGTCGACGAGGAACTCTGCGGTCAAGGTCCCGGTGACGTCGGTGCCGCGAGACCACATCCCACCGGCCCTGTTCGCCGTCTCCATGTTGAACAGGCACTCCGCCACTGGGCCCCCGGCCGGGTCCACGATGCGCAACCGGACTCGGGCTTGATTCATCTCTCCGGCCGCCGGAGCAATCTGCACCGTGCCAGCTTTGCCTCCACGACTAAGACCGCCGGGCATGTCGGCATCAATCGATGCCGCTATTCGCGCCGGCTTTCCGTACTTCTGCCAGATCTCGATCGCTTGCTGGTCTTCCGGGGACGGCTCGAAGTCGAAAGTCAGGGTCACTGGGATCGGGCGTTCGAGGAGCGACTGTGCCGACCGTGCGTAGAGCTTGAACGTCAGCCACCGCCCACCCGCGATCCTCTGCTGGGTGGCCGCTACCAGGCCGGGCTCCGGTAGCAGGTCAGGCTGGTTGATGTCCAAGCTGTGCCCGTAGCGGAAGTGCGGATCGGTGTCCAGGGCCCGGTCGAGTCGCTGCAGGTGCCCCTGGATCTCGCCGGGCGTGAGCAGAGCGGCTGTCGGCTGCTCGCCGTTGGCCGGGACGGTTCCCTCGTTTGATCGCAGCGGAATGTCCACCTGCAACAGCTTGCCCAGCTCGGCCACAGCGTCGCGGATGCGCTGCTGGCCGCCGTGCAGGTAGTAGTCCACGACATACGGATAGTCGGCGACGAGACTCTCGCAGGCGTTGAGGCCTTTCCAGCCGATGGTCCGTCCCGGCGTGTCGAGCCAGTCTCGGATATGCCGCAACTCGTCGGCGGTGAGCGCGAGGTCCGTGTCGTTGGCCAACGACGTGTACGCGCTCTCCGGCATCGCGGTGAACCACTCGACATTCTGTGGAGTGGGGTCAAGCGGCATGACGACGTACCAGTCGTTGAGTGGCAGCCCATGGCGTATCAACGCGACGAGGACCCGCTTGAACGAGGCCTCGATCTGGCCCTTTTGACCCGTGGTGAGGTTAAGTGCGAACTTCTTGACCTGGTAGACGTCCCACAGCTGCGGGTCGGCCACTGTTGGAAGGATGAGATCGACGCCGAAATCGCCCTGCGCAGGACGAATGCGCAAGAACCGTCCGTCACGGTTGTAATACAAGTTGGCCAGCAGTGTCTCGACCTCTTCACCGCTGAGGGCTGACCACTCCACTCGTGCCATTGCGATCACCTACCTGCTGGCGGTGTGCCACCGGGGACGGTGACAGGAACGGGCGAGCGCCGCTGCCGCCAGGAGCGGATGCATCCGTATCTGTGTCGGCAGACTCGTCACCGTCGTCATCTAGGACACCCCCACTTCCGCATCCTGCACCGAGACGAAGAACTCGCGATCAAGCCTCGCCGCGACCCCCCACCCATCATCCGGCTCCACGTCCGCGGCGGATGGAAGAAGAACTCTACGTCAAGGAGGTCCTGATGGCAGACCGTCGAGCATGTCCTGCCCTCGCATTGACAAGGACCGCTAGCGGGCTCATCGACGGGGCACGGACCGATGACCGCAGCGGCATGGGTGCCCCTGCCCGTGAGCGGCACATCGGTCCACAAGATCCACTGCACGCCCATGGGCGCCCGCGATCGTCGGCTACAGGCTTTCGGAGGTGTCCCGGACGACGCCCGCCACAAGCGCGATCAGGGTGCTTGCCTGGGTTCGTGTGTACCGGAAGGACTTGGTGAGCTCGTCGTCGTGCATGGCGCCGCACAGCTGCGAGTAGGCGGCCTCGACCAGGACCGCGTTGCGCTCGGCCTGGGTACGCTCCCGGGCCTTGACCGGGGCACCGGCCACGACCTTGATCGTGTCCAGCTCGTCGCGTACTGCCTCCAGCGCCAGCCGCGCCGCGCCCATCGCCGCATCAACGTCGTTGCCGCGCAGAAGGCCGCGGGCCTCACGGATCCGCCGGGTCGCGGTCGCGAACGCCGCGGCGGTCGGCATCGGGACCAGCACTTCGACGAACGCGGCCGTGTCGACGCGGGCCAGTTCCGTGCCCCATTCGCCGGCGCTGACATCGACGTGTTCGTCGCCGCGGTACCGTTGTGGGAGGCCGTCGACCGTGGTGGAGGCCGCGAGGACCAGGTGCAGCCGCAGGTGCTCGCCGGCGCGCATGTTCTCGAGTACCGCGAGTTGCTCGGTGGAGATGAACCCGCTGAGGGTGAGCTGGGCGCCGTTGGGGGTCGGGGTGACCAGGTACTCGGCGGTCAGGCGGCACACCATCCGCTCACCTTGATTCATGTCCCGCGAGGCGTACAGGTCCGCGGTGAAGGAGAACGGAGAAGCGCTTACGGTGGGCGCGGGCACCACCGTGGCCACCGAGTAGTGCAGCTCGATCCGTACGCCTGCGGCGGCCGGCTGCAGGTGTAGCAGGTTCCGTCGCGGCTCGACGTTGAGCCGTTCGTTGTTCCCGAGTTCCACGGTGGTCATCGCTGTTGTCCGGTCCTTCCGCTGATTACGCCGATGCGACCATCATTGTCTGCACTGGCGGACCGGCCGTCATCAGGGTTTGCGTCGATGACCGCATAGGGGTGGGCAGAACCTTTCGCCGCCCAGTCTCTTGTGGCGTGGCGGGTGTTCCGGTGCGCAGGTACAGGTTTGATCTAGAGGCCGGGGATCACCCCGTGGGTGCCCGGCCTCTAGGCGTTACTCACGCGCCTGTAGTTCGTGTGACTCCCTCAGTAAGGTCAGCAGGAGATTGCGGAGTGCCTCCCGGTCGAACCTTCCCTTTGTCCGATAGTTGAAGGCCGCCCACTGCCGTTCCGTAGCGGAATCGAACCTCACCCGGTCCGACCCGCTGACGAGGAACAAGACGGCCCAGTGACGGGGCATGTCCGCGACGGGTTCAGCAGTCAGCGCCTCCTGGTCGGGCGCCAGGGCATCAACGAGCACGCGACCGCCGTCGGTGGCTTCGAGAAGGAACATCATCTCGTTGGCCGTGGTTGCAGGCAGCTCTTGTAGTTGAACGTCGGGTATGTCGTGCGCGACCTCTCGGAAGAGTGTCAGTGCAGCGTCTCGGAGCGCAGCCTTGCCGATCCCTCGCGCTACGGCATGAGGAGCAACGCCGGCGAGTTGCAAGGCACGCGCGATCTCCGCAGGTTTGTAGTCCGGTGCAGCATTGGCGATCGTGTCGGCCACGTAGTCCTCGACTTGGTCCCATTCCGCTCCGCTCTCGCCGAGCGTGAAGCGGTTCGGGAGCTGTCCCCTCATCGCATAAACATGAAGATCAAGCCGATGACCAGCATGGTCACCGGGCCGCCTTCGACGTCGGTGGTGAAGGTGGCGACGCCTCCGGCTCCGAGGCCAAGCACACCGAGCACGGTCGCTACCCCGCGCCAGTTCGGATCGATGAGGAACGCTGGCCGGGGCTTGACGGGCGCGCGGGTCTCTTCCTCAGGCATGGATCGAGCGTAGGGAGTAGCCGCCGCTGGGTCGACCAACGTGCCCCTGAGAGCTTTGTCGTGGCACGTTCCTGCGGCTTACCGTGACGCCGGCGCGCGGTGATCGGGTCCAACTCGTCCACCAGAGCTGGCGCGGCGGGACTCGCCGCGCCAGCTCTGGACGCACTTTGCGACACCGTGGCTACCTGCGTCGGTGTTCCGGGCGGTCGGGAAAGCCCGCTCCCGACGTCTTCCTGCTAGCCGCCCAACGTCTGCGGGCCGAGCCGCAACAGCGCCTTGTGTATGAGGATGCCGAATCCGGTGTCGTCGCTGCGTTGGAAGCGGGGACGACCGCATGCAACGTACGGACAGGACACCTGCAGCACTCGAAGGCCTCGCCACCGATCACATCGGCGAGTACGACGACCGCGGTAAGTAGATCGTGGAGCAGGTGACCTGGGTCCGTCGAGGAAGAACTGGCCCACGTGCTCGGCGCCTAGCAGGCGAGTCGTTGGTCGTCTTGCGGAGAGTCGCCGTTCAGGGCCCGGTTCCCTGCCGACTCTTTAGGGCCGGGCGGAACGCCTCGCCCATCCGGGCCTGTATCGCGGCGCGCTGTCACCCTGTCAGTCGATGGTGGGTTCTGTGACCTCGTCGTGCAGGGGTACTGGGTCGGCCGGATCGAGCGCTGGCGTGATGCTGGTGTGCCCGGTCGAGACTGCGGGCTGGCCGACCTCTGTCGATGAATGGATGGCTGCGGTTAGCTCGGCAACTCCACGGTTCAGCTCGACGACCTGGCGCAGTACGTGCTGTTGGAGATCACGGCTGTGG
>NZ_QHHV01000188.1:0-16119 GCF_003947245.1 Actinoplanes sp. ATCC 53533
CGTCTCGGCTACCGGCGATGAGGCTCACTTGGGCGCGATCTTGTAGATCCCGTCGCGGAGCGTGAGGATCCACAGCTCGCCGTCGGGGTCCTCACCGAACGAGGTCAGCAGGCTGGGCAGCTTCAGGTCGAGCTCGACCACCGCCTTCGTGCCGCCCTTGCCCATCGCCCACACCGGACGGTAGAAGTTCATGAAGACGTACGCACCGGCCAGGCCCGGGATCGCCGTGCCGCGGTAGACATAGCCGCCGATCACCGCCGCGCCGCCCTTGTGTTTGTACTGGTGGATGGGCTTCACGGCGTTGTCCGGCACCTTGAACTTCCGGCTGAAGTTGAGCTCGTTGGTGCCTTCGAAGCGCGGCCATCCCAGGTTGGCGCCGGCCTGCCCGCGCTTGAGCCGGTAGACCGTCTCGTAGGTGTCCTGGCCGACGCTGCCGATCCAGATGTCGCCGGTGGGATGGTCGATGGAGAACCGGAACGGGTTGCGCAGCCCCACGGCCCAGATCTCGTCGCGCACCTTGTCGTCGCCGACGAACGGATTGTCCTTGGGCACCGTGTAACCCTTGCCGGAGCGGTTCGGGGTGATCCGCAGCATCTTGCCGAGCAGCTTGGTCGGGTCCTGCGCGTCGGCGCCGCGGCTGGCGCCGCCGTCGCCCATCGAGATCCACAGGTTGTCGTCGGTGTCGAAGGCCAGCTGCCCGATGTTGTGCCCCAGCCCCGGCTGCTTCGCGTTGAGGATCTCCCGCGCCGAGCCCGGGTCGGGCACGCCGTCGGCACCGACCGCGAACGACACGATCCTGGTGTAGCTGCCGTTGTCGCGGTAGGCCAGGACCAGCCGGCCGTCGACCGGGTCGAAGGTCATGCCCATCAGGCCCCGCTCGGAGTCCTGCAGCCAGTCGACCACCTGGGCCGACCAGTCCAGCACCGGCGCCGCCTTCCGGCCGTCGAGCCGATAGACCTTGCCTTCCTGATCGGCCAGGTACGGCTTCGGGTCGCCCGGCCGCCAGGCGATCGACGTGAGCAGCTCGGGCCCGTCGGCGACCTTGGTGGCCTTGAGCTTGAGCTTGGCCAGCCGTGCGGCGGGCGGCGGTGCGACGGGGCTGCGGGTGGGCCGCGCCGAGGGCGCGGGGCTCCCGGCCGGCCCGCTCGGCCCGCTCGATGCGGGTGCCGGGTTCGCGGTCGGCGGCGTCCCGGTGGTCTCGCCATCGCCACTGCACGCGGACAGCAGCAACACTACGGCGACCGCGGCGCTTGCCCATCGGTTGGCCATCATCACGGTGTTCTACCACAACATCGATGAACTACGGTGTCCCTATCGCTACCGGCAGTCATGATCACGGTGCGAGGGGCCCGCGATGACGCATCTTCAGACGTTCCACATTCCGCAGACGGTCGGCGCCACCGACGCCGACAGCCGCCTCGGGCACGACCTGATCGGCGCCTGGCAGACCGACGGGATCCTCCAGGTCGCCACCGAACCGGCCCAGGACCGCGTCATCACGGACGCGATCGAGGCCAGCGCCCGGTTCTTCCGGCTGCCCATGCCGGTCAAGGCGGGCCACGTCAGCGACCTCACGTACAGCGGCTACATCGCGTCGGGCGAAGAGGTCACCGCCGGCGAGGCCGACTACTCGGAGATCTTCACCGTATGCCCGGACATCGCCGCGGACGATCCGCGGGTGCGGCACCGGTGGCCCTGCCACGGCCCGGTGCCGTGGCCCGACCCCGGCTACGCGCGGCGGATGCGGGCCCTCATGGACCAGTTCGGCTCGATCGGGCAGCGGCTGCTGCGGCTGATCGCACTGGGCCTGGACCTCGCCGACCTGGACGCGCTGACCGGGCTCACCACCGACGGCTGGCATCACATGCGGGTGCTGCGCTTCCCGGCGCTGTCCGAGCAGACGTCCCGGGGCATCGGCGCGCACACCGACTACGGGCTACTGGTCATCGCGGCCCAGGACGACGTCGGCGGCTTGTTCATCCGCCCGCCCGTCGACGGCGAGCGGCGCAACCGCAACTGGCTCGACACGGAAAGCTCGGCCGGCCGGTACGAGAACGAGGAGCCCTGGACCTACGTCACGCCGCAGCCCAGCGTCCTGACCGTGTTCCCGGGCGACATCATGCAGTTCCTGACCGGTGGCCGGCTGCTGTCCACCCCGCACAAGGTGAAACTCAACACCCGCGAACGCTTCGCCCTCGCGTACTTCCACGAGCCCGGTTTCAACACCACCATCCGCCCGTTCGCGGACCCGGCCGGCGACGACTCCATCCACTACGGCACCCACTTCACGAACATGTTCGTGCGCTGCTACCCGGACCGCGTCACCACCCGGCGTATCGAGGCCGAGGATCGCCTGTCGATCCTGCGGGACCTTCGCGATCAACAGCCGGCCGGATGATGCGGGCCCGGCCGTCGGGAGACGACCGGGCCCGCTGGGAGACCGGGGGTTACGCGCCGCCGGCCGTCAGGGTCACCGGTTTCGGCTGGAATGCCGTGCCGTTGACGTCGATGTTCGCCGCCTTCGCCTGGTCCAGGGCCTGCTGGATGTAGTCGTTCGTGTAGGCCAGGCCTTCCGGCTGCTTGGTCAGCACCGTGTCGCCGGTCTGGTTCTTCGTGGTCAGGGACAGGTCCACCGTCTGCTTCCAGTCGGCCTCGTTGATCAGGCCGATGCCGCCGGTCGCCGGCCACACCAGCTTGTTCACCTCGTTCATCTGCCAGAGCTGGTGGCTCTTGCCCAGCTTCGAGCCCTTGGCCACCACCAGGTCGCGGCAGGCCTCCGCGTTGTCCCGGCAGTATGCCCAGCCCTTGATCGTGCCGAGCAGGAACTTCACCGTCTGCTGCTGGTACGCCGGGTCGCTGAGCTTGGCGGTGTTGGCCCACACCGCGTCCTGCAGCATCGACGTGCCCTCGGTCTTCCAGTCGAGGATGGTGAAGTCCTCCGGCGTGTAGAGCTTCTTGGTCGCCGGGTTCGTCGCCTCCAGCAGCTGGGCGTACTCGTTGTAGCTCATCGCCTGGGCCGCGTCGATCTCCTTCTTCAGCAGCGCCTGCATGTCGAACTGCTGCTGCACCAGGGTGACGTCCTTGCCCGGGTCCAGCCCGGCCTTGGTCATGCCGGCGAACAGCTCGAACTCGTTGCCGAAGCCCCAGTTGCCGACCTTCTTGCCCTTGAGATCCGCGGCGGTGCTGATGCCGCTGTCCTTCCAGGCCACCTGGTACGTGCCGGAGCGTCCGAAGATCTGCCCGACGTCGGTGATGGCGGCGCCCTGCTCGCGCGACGCCAGGGCCTTGGGCACCCACGCCACCGCGTAGTCGGCCTTGCCCGTCGCCAGCACGGTCTGCGGCACGATGTCCACGCCGCCCTCGAGCAGTTGGACGTCGAGACCTTGCTCCTTGTAGAAGCCCTGGTCGACGGCGGCGATGTAGCCGGCGAACTGGGCCTGGTAGAACCACTGCAGCTGCAGCTTGATCGGGGTCGGGGCGCCGCTGGCGCCGGGGGTCGGGGTCGAAGGTGTGTCCGCCGTGCCGCAGCCGGTGAGGGCCAGGGCACAGGCGACGATGGCAGCCGGGATAAGGCGTTTCCGCACTGAGGAACTCCTCAAGAAAGCAATCGGGTTTTCCAGGGCATCGCGATCCGCTCCAGCAGGAGCGTGGCTAGGTAGAAGAACAGTCCGAGCAGGCAGGCGCCGACCACGAAGGCCCAGGCACGGGGATAGGCGGTGAACGCGGCCGCGGAGGTGATCCGCGACCCGAGCCCGTCCTGCAGCCCGCCGAAGTATTCGGCGACGACCGCGGCGATGACGGCCAGCGACGACGCCTGTCGCAGGCCGGTGAAGACGAAGGGCAGCGCGCCCGGCAGCCGGACCAGCCGGGTGAAGGTCCAGCCGCCCGCCGCGTAGCTGGTCATCAGCTCGCGGTGGGTCGGGTCGACCTCGCGCAGGCCGCGCAGCGTGTTGATGAAGATCGGGAAGAACACGATGATCCCGGCGACCAGCCGGCGCGGCACGCTGGAGGTCGACTCGAACATGTTGTTGAGGATCGGGGCGAGCGCGATGATCGGCAGCGCGTTCAGCACCGCGGCCAGCGGGATGGAGACCTCGGAGAGCAGCCGGAAGCGGCTGGCCGCCATCGCCGCGAGCACCCCGGCGACCGTGCCCCAGGCCAGGCCGACGAGCGCGTTCAGGCCGCTGGCCAGCGCGGCCTCCCAGACGTTCTGGCGCTGCGCGACCAGCTCGTGCCAGATCGCCGAGGGCGCCGGCAGGATGAACGGCGCGATCCGCCCCAGCGACACCACCAGCTCCCACGCCACCAGCGCCAGGATCCCGAGCACGACCGGTGGGGCGACGCGACGCAGGAGATTCATGGCGCGGTCGCCGCGGGAGAGGCAGGCCCGGGGGTACGCGATGACGGCGCGGCCGCCGCCGGCGAGGTGCCTCGCAACGCCTGGCGGACCGAGGTGATCGCCTCGAAGTAGGCCGGCGACTGCCGGGCCGCGTCGTCGCGGGCGGGCAGGTCGACGTCGATCGTCGCGGTGATCCGCCCGGGCCGCGGCGACATCACCACGACCTGGTCGGACAGGAACACCGCCTCGGAGATGGAGTGCGTGACGAAGACCGTGCTGGTGCCGGTCTTCGCGCAGATCGCCAGCAGCTCCGACTGCAGCCGTTCGCGGGTCATCTCGTCGAGCGCGCCGAACGGCTCGTCCATCAGCAGCAGCGGCGGGTGCACGGCCAGCGCGCGGGCGATCGCGACGCGCTGCTGCATGCCGCCGGAGAGCTGCGCCGGATAGTGCCCGGCGAAGTCGGCGAGCCCGACCAGGGCCAGCATCTCCGCGGCGCGGGCCTTGCGCTCGGCCCGGGCGGCGCCGCGCAGCTCCAGCGGCAGTTCCACGTTGCGCTGCACGGTCCGCCACTCGAAGAGGCCGGCCTGCTGGAACGCGATGCCGTACTCCTGGTCCAGCCGGGCCCTGGTGGCCGGCTTGCCGGCCACCTCGACCGTGCCCGACGAGGCCGGGATCAGGTCGGCGATCAGCCGCAGCAGGGTGCTCTTGCCGCACCCGGACGGCCCGATCAGCGAGACGAACCGGCCGGAGCCGATCTCCAGGTTGATGTCGGACAGGGCGGTGACCTCGTCGGGCCGGCCCTGGTTGAAGACCTTCGTGACTTTGGACAGGGACACAGCGGTCACATCGTCACCACCGAAACGCGACGTCGGTGCCGCATCAGCGGCAGTTCCAGCAGGGTGACCAGCGCGGCGACGACGAGCCCGAGCAGGGCCGCGCCGAGCATGGCGGTGTAGACCTTCGCGGGGTCCGAGGTGGCCTCCCGGGAGTATTCGATGATGAGCCGGCCGATGCCGCCCCGCGTACCGGTGGAGATCTCACCGACGACCGCGCCCACGACGGCGGCCGCGCCGGCCAGCCGCAGCGCGGGGAACAGGTACGGCAGCGACGCCGGCAGGCGGAGCTTGACCAGGGTGCGCCACCAGCCGGCGGCGTAGCTGCGCATCAGCTCGACCCCGGCCGCCTGCGGCGACTGCAGGCCGCGCAGCATGCCGACGGCGACCGGGAAGAACGCGAGGTACGCGGCGATGACGGCGACCGTCGTCCACGCCGGCCAGACCGTGCCGCTCCACCCGGCGATCAGCGGCGCGAGCGCCACCAGCGGCACGGTCTGCGACAAGATCACGTACGGAAGCAGCCCGCGCTCGATGATCCGGAAGCGTTGCATGGCCACCGCCAGCAGCAACCCGACCACCGCGCCGACCAGGAACCCGACGGTGGTGATGCCGAGCGTGAACAGGCTCGCGCTCAGCACCACCTGCCAGACCGGCCGGCCGCCGGTGAGTTCCGGGCGGCCCAGCCGGCTCAGCATCTCCGACACGTGCGGCATCGACAGGTCGTCGGCCCGGGGCAGGATCCGCACCCCGAACAGCACGGTCCCGTCCGGGTTGCCGACCGCCTTGTAGCCCTCCCAGATCGCGATCAGCACGACCAGGCCGAGCAGGGCGCTGAGCACACGCCTCACGAGACCACCGGGATGATCTTCTCGCCGTACGCCCGCAGGGTTTGCTCTTTGTCGTCGTGCTGCAGGTAGAGGGCGAACTGGTCGACGCCGATCGCCCGCAGCTCCTCGAGGCGCCGCAGGTGGTTCTCGATCGGGCCGAGGATGCAGAACCGGTCCACGACCTCGTCCGGCACGAACGAGGTGTGGCTGTTGCCGGCCCGGCCGTGCTCGGCGTAGTCGTAGCCCTGCCGGCCCTTGATGTAGTCGGTCAGCACCTGCGGCACGGTCCCGTCGGCGCCGTAGCGGGCGACGATGTCCGCGACGTGGTTGCCGACCATGCCGCCGAACCACCGGGTCTGGTCGCGCTGGTGCGCGATGTTGTCGCCGACGTAGGCCGGAGCGGCGACGCAGAACTTGATGGCGGCCGGGTCGCGGCCCGCCTTCTCGGCCGCGCTCCGCACGGCCTTGATCATCCAGGCCGCGATGTCCGGGTCGGCGAGCTGCAGGATGTAGCCGTCACCCACCTCGCCGGTCAGGGCCAGGGCCTTCGGGCCGTACGCCGCCACCCACACGTCCAGCCGGCTTTCCGGCGCCCAGGCGAACCGCAGCTCCTGCCCGCGCAGCGTCACCGTGTCGCCGCTGGCCAACCCCTTGATCACGCCGATGCTCTCGCGCAGCTGGCCGAGCGAGTTCGGCTGCAGGCCGAGCACCCGCAGCGCGGAGTCGCCGCGGCCGATCCCGCAGATCGTCCGGTTGCCGTACATCTCGTTGAGGGTGGCGAACTGGGACGCGATCACGGTCCAGTCCCGGGTGCCCGGGTTGGTCACCATCGGGCCGACGATCACCCGCTCGGTGTCGGCCAGGATCTTGCTGTAGATGACGAACGGCTCCTGCCACAGCACGTGCGAGTCGAACGTCCACACGTGGCTGTAGCCCAGGTCCTCCGCCTTCTTCGCCCACTCGACCACGTCCAGCGCGGGTGGGTCGCACTGCAACACGACGCCGATGTCCATGCCGTTCACCGCACCTTCGGGAAGCCGAGGTCGATCTCCGAGGAGGCCGGGTCGGGCCAGCGGGAGGTGACGACCTTGCTGCGGGTGTAGAACTGGATGCCCTCCGGGCCGTACATGTGCAGGTCGCCGAAGAGCGAGGACTTCCAGCCGCCGAAGCTGTAATACGCCACCGGTACGGGCACCGGCACGTTCACGCCGACCATCCCGCAGTTGACGTCGTACTGGAACCGGCGGGCCGCCCCGCCGTCGCGGGTGAAGATCGCCGTGCCGTTGCCGAACTCGTTGTCGTTGACCAGGTCGAGCGCCTCCTCGTAGCTGTCGGCGCGTACCACCGACAGCACCGGGCCGAAGATCTCGTCGGTGTACAGCGGCGAGTCGGTCGGCACCTTGTCGACCAGCGAGGCGCCCAGGAAGAAGCCCGGCCCTCCGCTGATCGGGGCGTCCCGCCCGTCGACGACCACCTCCGCTGCCTGGCCGGCCGCGCCGGCGCCGGCCAGGTAGCCGGCCACCTTGTCGCGGTGCTCGCGGCTGATCAGCGGGCCCATCTCGGCGGCCGGGTCGCTGGCCGGGCCGACCGCGATCCGGCCGACCCGCTCCTTGATCGCGGCGACCAGCGGGTCGCCGATCGCGCCGACGGCCACCACGACCGAGACCGCCATGCAGCGCTCACCGGCCGAGCCGTACCCGGCGCTGACCGCCGCGTCCGCGGCCGCGTCCACGTCGGCGTCCGGGAGCACGACCATGTGGTTCTTCGCCCCGCCCAGCGCCTGCACCCGCTTGCCTTTTGCCGTCGCGGTCTCATAAATGATGCGAGCGACGGGCGTGGAGCCGACGAACGACAGCGCCTGCACGTCCGGGTGGGCGATCAGCGTCTCGACGGCCTCCCGGTCGCCCTGCACGACGTTGAACGCGCCGTCCGGCAGCCCGGCCTGGCGCAGCAGGTCGGCCAGCAGCAGCGAGACCGACGGGTCCTTCTCGCTCGGCTTGAGGATGAAGGTGTTGCCGCAGACCAGGGCGTTGCAGAACATCCAGATCGGCACCATGGCCGGGAAGTTGAACGGCGTGATGCCGGCGACGACGCCCAGCGGCTGGCGGATCGAGTAGACGTCCACCCCGGTCGACGCCTGCTCGCTGTACCCGCCCTTGAGCAGGTGCGGCGCGCCCGCGGCGAACTCGATGTTCTCCAGGCCGCGGGCCAGCTCGCCGCCCGCGTCCGCGACCGTCTTGCCGTGTTCCTGGCTGACCAGCGACGCGATCTCCTTGCGGTTCGCGTCGACCAGCTCGCGGAAGCGGAACATGACCTCGGCGCGGCGGGACAGCGACGCCGCCCGCCAGCCGGGGAACGCGGCCTTGGCGACCGCGACCGCGTCGGCCGTCTCCGCCGCGGTCGCCGCCACGACGTACGCCTGCTGCTCGCCGGTCGCCGGGTCCCAGACCGGCAGCTGCCGGCCGCTGGTGCCATCGACGGCCGTACCGTTGATCCAGTGCTTGATCTCGCGCATTAGGCCTCCTAGACCAGGTAGCATGTGGCCTGCTAGACCAAGTAGTCGGTGAGTCCCCGGCGGACGTACTGGCCGTGGCCCTTGCGTCCCTTGTAGTCCCCGTCCTGCACCACGACGGTGCCGCGGGAGATGACCGTGTCGACCTTGCCGGCGATCTCCCAGCCCTCCCAGGCCGAGTGGTCCATGTTCATGTGGTGCGTGGCCGCGCTGATCCGGGTGTGGCCGTTCGGGTCGTAGAGCACGATGTCGGCGTCCGAGCCGGGCGCGATGATGCCCTTCCTCGGGTACATGCCGAACATCCGCGCCGGGGTCGTCGCGATCGTCTCCACCCAGCGGGCCAGCGACAGCTTGCCGTCGACCACGCCCTGGTAGAGCAGGTCGACGCGGTGCTCGACGCTGCCGATGCCGTTCGGGATCTTGGAGAAGTCGCCGATGCCCAGCTCCTTCTGGTCCTTCATGCAGAACGGGCAGTGGTCGGTGGAGACCACGGCGAGGTCGTTGGTGCGCAGGCCGCGCCACAGGTCGGCGCGGTGGCTCTCGTGCTTGCTGCGCAGCGGCGTCGAGCAGACCCACTTGGCGCCCTCGAAGCCCGGCGCGCCGAGCTGGTCCTCCAGGGTCAGGTAGAGGTACTGCGGGCAGGTCTCGGCGAAGACGTTGCGGCCGGTGTCCCGGGCCGCCGCGACCTGCTCGAGCGCCTTGGAGGCGGACAGGTGCACGATGTAGAGCGGGCAGTCCGCGGCGACGCTGGCCAGCCAGATCGCCCGGCTGGTCGCCTCGGCCTCCAGCTCCTGCGGGCGGGTGACCCCGTGGTAGTACGGGTCGGTCTCGCCGCGTTCGAGGGCCTGCTTGACCAGGACGTCGATCGCCGGGCCGTTCTCCGCGTGCATCATGATCATGGCGCCGTTGTCGCGGGCCTTCTGCATCGCCCGCAGGATCTGCCCGTCGTCGCTGTAGAACACCCCCGGGTACGCCATGAAGAGCTTGAAGCTCGAGATGCCCTCGTCGGTGACGAGCTGGTCCATGGCCTTGAGCGACTCGTCGGTGACGCCGCCGAGGATCATGTGGAAGCCGTAGTCGATGTGGCAGTTGCCCTCGGCCTTGGCGTGCCAGGCGGCCAGGCCGTCCTGGACCACCTCGCCGTACCGCTGGACGGCGAAGTCGATGATCGTGGTGACGCCGCCGAACGCCGCGGCCCGGGTGCCGGTGTCGAAGGTGTCGCTGGCGTGCGTGCCGCCGAACGGCAGCTCCATGTGGGTGTGCGCGTCGACCGCGCCCGGGATCACGTACTTGCCGGTGGCGTCGATCGTCTCTTCTTGATCGGGCGCGGACCCCGGCGCGAAGAGGGCGACGATCTTCTCACCGTCGACCAGCACGTCGGCGAGAGATGCCCCGGTGGGGCCGATGACCGTCCCGCCCTTGATCAGGTAAGTCACGGTGCCACCAGCCCGTCGTAGCTGTCGGGCCGGCGGTCGCGGTAGAACGCCCAGCGGTCGCGCACCGTGGCGAGCAGGTCCAGGTCCAGGTCGCGGACGATCAGCTCCGGGTTGTGCGTGTCGCCGACGTCGCCGACGAACTTGCCCTCCGGGTCGACGAAGTAGGACTGGCCGTAGAAGTCGTTGTCGCCGAGCTCCTCGATGCCGGTGCGGTTGATCGCGCCGATGAAGTACTCGTTGGCCACCGCGCTGGCCGGCTGCTCCAGCTGCCACAGGTACGACGACAGGCCCCGGCTGGTCGCCGACGGGTTGAAGACGATCTGGGCGCCGTTGAGGCCCAGGGCCCGCCAGCCCTCCGGGAAGTGCCGGTCGTAGCAGATGTAGACGCCGACCTTGCCGACCGCGGTGTCGAACACCGGGTAGCCGAGGTTGCCCGGGCGGAAGTAGAACTTCTCCCAGAAGCCGTTGACCTGCGGGATGTGGTGCTTGCGGTACTTGCCGAGGTATTTGCCGTCCGCGTCGACCACGGCCGCGGTGTTGTAGAGGACGCCGGGCTGCTCCTGCTCGTACATCGGCAGGACCATCACCATGCCGAGCTCGGCCGCGAGGGCCTGGAAGCGCTCGGTGGTGGGGCCGGGGATGGACTCGGCGTATTCGTAGTACGCCTTGTCCTGGACCTGGCAGAAGTAGGGGCCGTAGAACAGCTCCTGGAAGCAGATCACCTTGGCGCCCTGGGCGGCGGCGTCGCGAGCGTAGTCCTCGTGCGCCTTGATCATCGATTCCTTGTCGCCCGTCCAGTTGGTCTGGACGAGGGCGGCGCGGATGAGGTTGCTCATGGGTGCGGCCCCTCTCTGAAATCGGTGGTGGCGTGGGTCACCCCACGATTGTGATCGTCTCTCCACCGGCTGTCATCGTCCCCCGCTCATCGCTTGACATCCGGGGCCGATGTCGTAGCACACTAATGACACAACCCCGGGCGGACAATTGCTCGGCTGTTACCAAATGTTTCGGAGACGTCAAATTCGCCCTTCAGTCCGGTCAAGGGCGGTGGCGGGGAGGCTGGACGGGTGCTGGGGCTCATCAAGGGCGGTGGCGGGGAGGTCGGACGGGTTGCTAGGGCTCATCAAGGGCGCTGTTGACGATCGCAGCGCTCGGGGGATCGCCGCGGCCGTCAGTCGGCTGGTCACTGCCGGTGACCTGCCGGTTGGCTCCCGGCTGCCCACCGTGCGCGATGTCGCCCGCGAGCTGGGCGTCAGCCCGACCACGGTCAGTGAGGCCTGGCAGCGACTGGCCCGGGCCGGCGCGATCCAGACCCGCGGCCGGTCCGGCTCGTTCGTCGCGGTCCCGGTGCTGCCCCGCCAGCGCCTGCGGTACGCACAGCTCGGCGGCCTGCTGACCGGGGTCTCCCGGGACTTCTCCACCGGTGTGCCCGACTACGATCTGCTGCCCGGCGTCACCGAGTCCCTCAAGCGCGTCGGGGACGCCAGGCTCACCACGAGTTACCTCGAGGCGGCCGTGCTGCCACCCCTGGAACGGGTGCTGCGGCAGCGCTGGCCGTACCCGCCGGATCAGCTCACCGTGGTCGACGGCGCGCTCGACGCGCTGGACCGGGTGACCGCGACGCTGGTCCGCCTCGGCGACCACGTGCTGGTGGAGAATCCCGCCTTCCCGCCCGTGCTCGACCTGCTGGAGGCGGTCGGCGCGACCGTCGTCGGGGTGCCGATCGACGAGCACGGGATGTGCCCCGACGCGCTGGGCGAGGCGCTGCGGACGTACGACCCGGTCGCGGTCTATCTGCAGCCGCGGGCGCACAACCCGACCGGGGTCAGCATGACCGCGCGGCGCGTCGAGGAGCTGGCGGACGCGCTGGCCGCGTACCCGGAGGTCACCGTCGTCGAGGACGACCACGCCGGCGATATCGCCACCGCGCCCCCGGTCAGCCTCGGCACCCGGCTGCCGGACCGCACCGTGCACGTCGCCGGCTTCTCCAAGAGCCACGGCCCGGACCTGCGCCTGGCCGCGCTGGCCGGCCCGGCCCCGCTGATCACCGCGATCGGCGACCGGCGGCTGCTCGGCCCCGGCTGGTCCAGCCGCCTGCTGCAGGCCGTGCTGCTCGACCTGCTCACCGACGCCGACGCGATCGCCCAGGTCGCCGCCGCCCGGGAGGTCTACGCCGAGCGCCGTGCCGCCCTGCTCGCCGCCCTGGCGGCGCACGGCGCGACCGCGACCGCCGCGGACGGCATCAACCTCTGGCTGACCGTCGACGATCAGCAGATGGCCATGCTCGCCCTCGCCGCGCACGGCATCGCGGTGGCACCCGGCGCGCCGTTCGAGGTCACCGGCCTCGGCGCCGAGCACGTCCGGGTCACCGTCGGCCTGATCCGCGACGACTTCGACTCCCTGGCCGCCATTCTCGCTTCCGCCGCCGGCGCGACCGCGCGCGGCAGCGGCTCACGTTCCCGCCCGCATCCGCGGGGCTGGCGCTGACTCCCTTGGAGGACCCCATGACCGATGACCTGCTCGCCCGGCACCACGCCGTGCTGCCTTCCTGGGTGACGACCTACTACGGCGACGACGCGATCGAGCTGGTGCGCGGCTCCGGCCGGCGCGTGACCGACGCCAACGGCCGCAGCTACCTGGACTTCTTCGGCGGCGTGCTGACCAACATGCTCGGCTACGACATCGCCGAGGTGCGCGAGGCCGTCGAGCGCCAGCTCGCCACCGGCATCGTGCACAGCTCGACCCTGTACCTGATCCGGCAGCAGGTCGTTCTCGCCGAGAAGATCGCCCGGGTCTCCGGCATCCCCGACGCCCGGGTCTTCTTCACCAACTCGGGCACCGAGGCGAACGAGGCCGCGCTGCTGTTCACCACCAACCACCGCCGCTCCAACCAGATCCTGGCGATCCGCAACAGCTACCACGGCCGCTCGTTCGCGGCGATGGCGATCACCGGGCACCGCAGCTGGTCGGCGAGCGCGCTGAGCCCGGTCTCGGTCTCCTGGCTCAACTCCGGCGACCGGCTGCGCGGCCGGATGAAGGGCCTGTCGGACGCCGAGCACGTCGAGGCGGCGGTCGAGGACCTGCGCGAGGTGCTGGCGACCACCACCGCGGGCGACGTCGCGGCGCTGATCGCCGAGCCGATCCAGGGCGTCGGCGGCTTCGTGCACGCCCCGGACGGGCTGCTCGGCGCGCTGAAGAAGGAGCTCGACAACCACGGCATCCTGCTGATCGCCGACGAGGTGCAGACCGGCTGGGGCCGCACCGGTGACCACTTCTGGGGTTACCAGGCCCACGACGTGCAGCCGGACCTGATCACCTTCGCCAAGGGCATCGGCAACGGCTTCGCGCTGGCCGGCGTCGTGGGCCGCGCGGAGCTGGTCAACGCGGTGCCGGCGACCAGCTTCTCCACCTTCGGCGGCAACCCGGTCTCGACGGCGGCGGGCAACGCGGTCCTGGACTACGTGCTCGACCACGACCTGCAGGCCAACGCGAAGCGCACCGGCGCGATCCTGCTGGACGGCCTGCGCGCGGCGGTCGGCGACGCGAAGATCGTGGCGGAGATCCGCGGCCGCGGCCTGATGATCGGCATCGAGTTCGTCCGGCCGGGCACCACGGAACCGGACGCGGCCGCGACCATGCGGGTCTTCGACGAGTGCCGCAAGGGCGGCCTGCTGGTCGGCAAGGGCGGCCTGTACGGCAACGTGCTGCGGATGGGCCCGCCGCTGACGCTGACCGAGGACGAGGCCCGCGAGGGACTGGCGATCCTGGTGAACGCGATCCGCACGGCGGACGCCGAGGCGTACTGAGCCAACCCGCGGCGGAGAACCCGGGCGAGTTCGCTATCCGAGCCGGCGGCCGGCGTCCGGTTGGGGCGCCGGCCGGGCCGAAACTCAGTGACATTTCCAACCTGTTACCGATGGCCTCTGTCGCTGCTTGATCCAGGACGTCACCATCTTGTTGTGACAGACACTTCCGTGATACTCGCCCTGGTGGTCGTCACCGCCCTCGGGTTCGATTTCACGAACGGGTTCCACGACACCGCCAACGCGATGGCCAGCTCCATCGCCACCAAAGCCCTCCGGCCGAAGGCCGCCGTCGCCCTCTCCGGCATCCTCAATCTCATCGGCGCCTTCCTGTCGGTGGAGGTCGCGCTCACTGTCACCAACGCCGTGGTACGGATCCAGAACTCCACCGGCACCCCCAAGCCGGAGCTGCTCGCCGACGGCGGCTCCGCGCTGCTGCTGATCGTGCTGGCCGGGCTCGTCGGCGGCATCGTCTGGAACCTGCTGACCTGGCTGCTCGGCCTGCCCTCCAGCTCGTCGCACGCCCTGTTCGGCGGGCTCATCGGCGCCAGCATCGCGGGCCTGGGCTGGGCCGGCGTGAACTGGACCGGCGACGGCAGCAAGCTCGACGGGGTCATCGGCAAGGTGATCCTGCCGGCCCTCATCTCGCCCGTCATCGCCGGCGCGGTGGCCGCCGCCGGCACCTGGCTGGTCTACCGGGTCACCGTCGGCGTCGCCCAGCGGTTCACCGAGAACGGCTTCCGCTGGGGCCAGATCGGCAGCGCCTCGCTGATCTCGCTCGCGCACGGCACCAACGACGCGCAGAAGACCATGGGCGTCATCACGCTCGCCCTGATCGCCGCCGGCGACTGGACCGACACCGGGAACATCCCGTTCTGGGTCAAGGCCGCCTGCGCCGTGGCGATCGCGCTCGGGACCTACCTCGGCGGCTGGCGGATCATCCGTACCCTCGGTAAGGGTCTGGTCGAGATCACCCCGCCGCAGGGCCTGGCCGTCGACTCGGCGTCGGCGGCGGTGATCCTCGCCTCCAGCCATCTCGGCTTCGCGCTGTCCACCACGCACGTCGCGACCGGCTCGATCCTGGGCTCGGGCGTCGGCCGGCCCGGCGCCCAGGTGCGCTGGCGGGTGGCCGGCCGGCTCGTCGCGGCCTGGCTGATCACCCTGCCGGCCGCCGCGATCGTCGGCGCCCTGATGTGGTGGGTGGGCAACCTGCTCGGCGGCGGCACGGCCGGCGCGGTCGTCATCTTCGTCATCCTGCTGGCGCTGGCCGGCTTCATGTATCTGCGGTCCCGCCGCGAGCGCGTCGACCACCAGAACGTCAACGACGAGTGGGACGGTGTGCCGACAGCCGAGCCCGAGCCCGTGCCCGCCGGCACGCCGAGCTGAAAGGGGTTCCGCCATGCACAACCTGGGATTCGCCCTCGAGGGGGCCTGGAAGGTCCTGCTCGCCGGCCTGCTGCTCGGCGCCGGCCTGCCGACGCTGTTCGCGCTCGGCGTCCGCTCCCTGGCGTACGGCGCGGGCCGGGACGCCGAGGTGCACGCCTCCGGTGTGACCGGCCCGACCACCCGGCCGATCGGCACGGTGGTCGGCTATGCCCTGTTCGCGATCGTGGTGCTCGGCGTCCTGCTGGGCATCGGGTTCATCGTGGCCGGCGGTTTCGGCAAGACGCTGAGCTTCGAGCACATCTATCCGGCGATAGTGGACAAGTGACCGTGAGCGAGCTCCGCTCGAACTTCGTGACCCGGGCCGTCGAGTGGCTGCGGGCCGGGTATCCGACCGGCGTGCCCCGCGGGGACTACGTGGCGCTGCTCGGTGTGCTGCGCCGCAAGATGACCGAGGACGAGGTCCGCCGGATCGCGGTGGACCTCGCCGACCAGTCCGTCCTGGCCGGCGACGACCCGATCAGCGTGGCCGACATCGAGCAGATGATCGCCACGGCGCTGCTGCAGGAGGCGACCCCGGATGACGTGGTCCGGGTGTCGGCCCGGCTCGCGGCCGGCGGCTGGCCGCTGGCCGACCCGCCCGCCGATCACTGAGGGCGCCCCGCGACCCTGACCTGCGCGTTCGTGGACCCTGTGAAAAATCTTCTCGAGATTTCCCGGATGTTGATCTGTTCTGGGAGCGCTTCCGTAATGAGGACTGAGGTCCTACGACAGGAAGGCTCAGGCGACTAGAATGAATCGCTCCCGTACCCCCGCCCGGCGCTGGCAGATCGCCGGCGTCGGCGCAGTCGCCGTGGCACTCGTCGGCGTCGGTCTCGGTGTGGCCTCCGCCGCCGAGACCAGCGCCCCCACGGTTAACTGTCCCGCCGTGGCCGGCAAGCTGGGCGCTGTCCCGGCGCAGGCGAAGGCTGAGATCGAGCGCA
>NZ_QHHV01000189.1:0-26643 GCF_003947245.1 Actinoplanes sp. ATCC 53533
CGTGGTGGTGCAGGTGCACATGGGCGCCGAGGGCTCCGGCATGAGCCACGTGAAGCCCGGCACCGAGATCTTCTACGGGGAGAACAGGGGTGACCCGATCAAGTTCTCCAAGACGGTCATCGACGCGGGCGCGGACGTGGTGGTCGGGCACGGCCCGCACGTGCTGCGCGGCATGCAGTTCTACAAGGGCAAGCTGATCGCGTACAGCCTGGGCAACTTCGCCGGCGGTGGAAACACGCTCAGCAACGACGGCATCCTGAAGTACGGCGGCATCCTGCACGTCTCGCTGACCCGCGACGGCACTTTCGCCGGCGGGAAGTTCCTCTCGACATATCTCGACGGCACCGGCAAGCCGATCAGGGACAGCGGGAAAGAGCGTGGCCTGGCCCGGGTGCGTGAGCTCTCGGCGGACGACTTCGGTGACGCCGCGGCGACCATCGGTAAGGACGGATCCATCGCCGTGCCCCGGTGACGGGTATGTGACCCAGGGGGGTCGTGGATGCGACGTACTCTTGCTCGCGTGAGTCGTCCTGTCGTCGCCGCCACCGCAGGTGCGGCCGTGCTCGCCCGGTCGGTCAAACGGTTCGCGGGAGAGACCCCGATCGGCCGCAAGCGCCGAGCCCGCAAGACGGCCCGGATGCTGGCCGAGGCGCATCCCGACGCCCACTGCGAGCTCGACTTCACCAGTCCGCTGGAGTTGGCCGTCGCGACCATCCTGTCGGCCCAGTCCACGGACAAGAAGATCAACGAGGTCACCCCGACCGTCTTCGCCAAATACCGCACGGCCGCCGACTACGCCGCCGCGGACCGTGGCGAGCTTGAGGCGATCCTCCGGCCGACCGGCTTCTTCCGGGCGAAGACCGACTCGCTGATCAAGCTCGGCCAGGCGCTGCTCGAGCGCCACGACGGGGTGCTACCGGGCAGGCTCGACCAGCTCGTCGCGCTGCCGGGCATCGGCCGCAAGACCGCGAACGTCATCCTGGGCAACGCCTTCGACGTGCCGGGCATTACCGTCGACACCCACTTCCGGCGCCTGGTGAACCGCTTCGGCTGGGTCCACGAGGACGACCCGGTCAAGATCGAATTCCTGGTCGCCGACCTGATCGAGAAGCGCGACTGGACGATGCTGTCGCACCGGATCATCTTCCACGGCCGCCGGGTCTGCCACGCCCGCAAGCCCGCCTGCGGCGCCTGCACGCTGGCCACGGTGTGCCCCTCGTACGGCACCGGCCCGATCGAGGCGGCTCCGGCGGCGAAGCTGCTCAAGGGCCCCCGCGCGAAGGCGCTGGCGATCCAGGCGGGCCTCGACCCGGATCTGGTGCCGGACGCGGCCGTCGTGACGCCGGAGGCCCCGTGAGCCGAGTCCGGGGCGGGCCGGTGCTGGCGCGGTGGTTGCTGCCACCCCTGGCGCTGCTGCTCGCCGCGTGCACGGCCACCGAGACCCCGCCCCCGTCGCCGGCGGAGGACGCAGCGTCACCCTTCACCGACTGCGGAGCGCTCAACGTCCCGCCGGCTACCGCCTCCGCGTCGGCGCCTGCTGCGGGGTCCGGCGCGGCGCCTGTCTCGGGGCGCGTCGCTCCGGCCGCGTCCGCGCCGGGTTCCGCGGACCGCGGCGGGTTGCCGGCCCCGGTCGCCGGCCTTCCGGACGTCTCGCTGCCCTGCTTCACCGGGGGCCGCAGCTTCGGGCTCGCCTCGCTGCGCGGGCCGGCGGTGGTCAACCTGTGGGCCTCGTCTTGCGCGCCGTGCCGGGAGGAGTTGCCGCTCCTTCAGGAGTTGGCCGATCGGACCGCCGGCCGGCTGCACGTGGTCGGCGTCGACACCTTCGACGGCCGGGCGGCGGGCGCGTCGTTCGCCGCCGACAAGGGCGTCACGTTCCCCACGCTGTTCGATCCGGGCAAGAAGCTGCTCACCGCGCTCGGCAAGATCAATCTTCCGGTCACCGTCTTCGTCGGCGCCGACGGCGGGCGGTTCGTCTACACCGGCAAGGCCCTCGACAAGCCCACCCTCGGCGGGCTCGTGCGCACCCACACCGGCGTGACGGTGACCGAGTGAGCGAGCGACCGGACGGCCTCCCCGGCTGGTGGGAGCCGCTGCTGACCAGGGCCCGCTCGGCGCGTACCGAAGACTTCACCACCCTGCGCCCGCCGGCGCACGGCGGCCGGGCCAGCGCTGTGCTCGTGCTCCTCGGCGAGCAGCGGCCGGAGCGGCCCGACCTGCTGGTGCTGCAGCGTGCCGCCACCATGCGCAACCACGCCGGCCAGGCGGCCTTCCCGGGCGGCGCGGCCGACCCGGGCGACGCCGACCCGGCCGCCACCGCGCTGCGCGAAGCGCACGAGGAGGTCGGGCTCGACCCGGCCAGCGCGACCGTGCTGATGACCCTGCCGGAGCTGTACATCCCCGTCAGCCGTTTCGTGGTGACCCCGGTGCTGGCCTGGTGGCACGCCCCGCATCCGGTGCACGTGCGGGAGCCCGCCGAGGTCGCGCACGTGGCCCGGCTGCCGATCACCGAGCTCGTCGACCCCGCCAACCGGATCCGGGTGCGCCATCCGAGCGGCTGGATCGGCCCCGCGTTCCAGGTGCGCGGCATGCTGGTCTGGGGCTTCACCGCCGGCGTCGTCGCGGCCCTGCTGGACATGGCCGGGTGGACCCGGCCGTGGCAGCCGGGCCGGCTCATGGAACTGCCCGACACCCCGGTCGCCGTGCCGGCCGCCTCCGACGAGGTGGTCACGTGACCGTCACTTCTACTCTGAGCGAGTGCCCGTGGTAGATGGAATCCTGATCCTGCTCATGCTGGTCTTCGCGATCAGCGGATATCGGCAGGGTTTCGTCATCGGTGCGCTGTCCTTCGGCGGGTTCTTCAGCGGCGTGCTGATCGGCCTGCAGGTCGGCCCGCTGATCGCCAACCAGTTCACGGACGGGACGATCCGGCTGATCGTCTCGCTGGTGGCGATCTTCGCGCTGGCCGTGCTCGGGCAGACCCTGGCGGGTTGGCTCGGCACCCGGTTGCGCGGGTCGATCAACAGCCACCCGTTGCGGCGCCTCGACGACGCCGGTGGTGCGGTCGTCTCGCTCGTCGCCGTGCTCCTGGTCGCGTGGCTGATCGCCGTACCGCTGGGGTCGACGCCGTTCCCCGGCATCAACAAGGAGGTGCGCAGCAGCGCCGTCCTGAACGGCATCAACTCGCTGATGCCGGAGCAGGCCCAGGCGCTCTCCGCCGGGCTGCGCGAGTCGCTGAACACCAACGGCTTCCCGGACGTCTTCGGCGGCCTGGCCCGCACCAACGCCCGCGAGGTCGCGGCGCCGGACCCGGCGCTGGCCAAGTCCCAGGTGGTCGTCAACTCCCGCAAGTCGGTCATCAAGGTGCTCGGCACGGCGCCGAGTTGCTCACGCCGCATCGAGGGCTCGGGCTTCGTCTACGCCGACGAGCGCATCATGACGAACGCGCACGTGGTGGCGGGCACCCGCAACGTGCAGGTGGAGACGACGAACGACCGGCTGGACGGCAAGGTCGTGGTCTACGACCCGGAGCGCGACCTGGCGGTCATCTACGTGCCGGGGCTGCGGGCGCCGGTGATGCCGTTCGTGGCGAAGCCCGCCGCGACGGGCGCGAACGCGGTCGTGCTGGGCTATCCGCTGGACGGCCCGTACGACGCGCAGTCGGCCCGGGTCCGCGACGTCAGCAACATCACCGGCCCGGACATCTACGACTCCGGCGACGTGACCCGGGAGATCTACACGATCTACGCGAAGGTCCGCAGCGGCAACTCGGGCGGTCCGCTGGTGGCACCGAACGGCGACGTGCTCGGCGTCATCTTCGCGGCGGCGGCCGACGACGACACGGTCGGCTTCGCGCTGACGGCGGCCGAGGCCTCGGGCACCGCCAAGCTCGGCATCGAACGCACCCGCGGCGTCCGGACCGGCGACTGCGCATAGGCGGGTCTCCGGCGGATCCGGGCCGCCATGATCCGCCAGCCGCCCTCCGCGCGGTGTCCGGCCCTGTGGGTAGGGTCCTGGCCATGTCGACGCCGCATTCCGCCGATGTTCTGGCAGCCTTCCGCGATTTCGTGGCCCGCCTCGACGAGCTGGATCCCCAGGCCCCGATGGCCGGCGAGCTGACGGTCGGCCTGGGCGACGGGGCTGAGCGGCTTCCGCTCCGGCTGCCGGTGGCCCGCGCCCTGACCGAGGCCCTGCGCGGTTACCACGACCCGCGAGAGCGGGGCAGTTGCGCCCACTGCGCCGGCGGCCGGCTGGACGACGACTTCGTCTGCCGGACCTGCGGGATCGTGAACGGTCTCTTCGGCCAGACGATCGCCCGGTTCGTCACTGACGGGCAGGCGGCGCGGCAGCCAGAGCTCGGCGGGCCGCGTGACATTCCCGGCGCAGCCCGTCCCGCTGGCAATCTGGGCGACTAGCCGCGGCAGCCGGTCGGTCCCGTTGGCAGTCTGGGCGACTAGCCGCGGCGGCCGCAGGCAGCCGCGGTCAGGGCGCGTGGTGGGTCAGGGCGCGTGGTGGGTCAGGGCGCGTGGTGGGTCAGGCGGTGAGGCGGGCGAAGCGGCGGAAGGCCAGGATCGCCGCCGCGAGCGAGACCAGGAACAGCAGGCCCGCCGCCCACCAGCCGCGCGACGAGGCCGGGTCCTGGGTGTCACCGGCCCGGGCCGCCGCGCCGTCGGTGCCCGGCAGGCGGGCGCCCACCACGGCGTTGTTCGGGGCCGACTGGGCCTGGCCCGAGGCCGGGGCGTTGCCGAAGCCGGCGATGCCCGGTGATGCCGTGGTGTCCAGCGGGTTGCGTTGCACCTCGGGGACGTCGGCGGTCAGCGCGCCCGTCGGATCGACCAGGCCGTAGCCGTACTGGCTGTCCCGGCCGTCCGAGCCGCGGTCCTTCGCCGACTTGATGATGCGGTTGACCACCTCGGCCGCCGACATCGTCGGCCAGCGGGAGCGGACCAGCGCCGCCGTGCCGGAGACCATCGGCGCCGCGAAACTGGTGCCCTGCACCCGCCAGTAGCCGCCCGGGCGGGCACCGAAGAGCTGGGTCGCCGGGGCCGTCACCACTGTCTCCTTGCCGGTGATCGAGCCCGACCACAGGACGTCGCCGGCCTTCTCCATGCCGGCTACCGCGATCACGCCGGGCTCGCGGGCCGGATACCAGACCCCGGAGGAGGACGAGGCGCTCGCGTTGCCCGTGCAGGCCACCACGACCACGTCCTTGGCGAACGCGTAGTCCAGCGCCGCCGCCAGGGCCGGGCTGCTGCCGTTGCCGCCCAGGGAGAGGTTGATGACCCGGGCGCCGTGGTCGACCGCCCAGCGCACACCCTTGGCGACGATCATCGCGTCGTCATAGCGGTTGTCGCGGTCCAGGACGCGGACCGGGAGGATCTTGGCCTTCGGGGCGATGCCCACCACGCCGGCGGTGTCGTCGCTGCGGCCCGCGATGAGCGCGGAGACCGTGGTGCCGTGCCCGACCAGGTCGGTGTCGCCGTCGCCGTCGGGGTCGACCAGGTCGAGGCCCGGCAGCACCTGACCCTGCAGATCCTTGTGGGTGGCGTCGACGCCGGAGTCGATCACGGCGACCGTGACGCCCGCGCCGGACGAGTATGTCCACGCTCCCGCCAGGTTCAACGTCTTCAGGTGCCACTGCTCCGACCGCACCGGGTCACCGAGCCAGGGCTCCGGCTCGGTGAGCGGGCTGCCGGACACCGTCGCGAGGGCGACGTCGGGTTGGGTCTCGGGGGCGGCCGCGAAGGCGGGCACGCCGACGAGGCCGAGGCACAGACCTGTGGCGGTGGTGACGGCGGCCAGTCGGGCGGGCAGACGCCGGGCGTTCACCAACGGGCACCGTCGCAGGCCGGACGGTATAGCGCAACGTCGCGCCTCGATCGGCGGGACGCACGCGGTGCTTCGCTCACAGCGCTCACTGGCGGCATGACCATTCTGGCGATGGACGGTCGATGCAGGGAGATTACTCCGAATCTGAGCGTTGTCGCGGGGGTCAGCCGATGCGGATCGTACGACAAGTCGGGGCGATCTGCCCTAAAACTCAATACGGCGGCAGATGAGACAACTGGATCAACCGCACTCCCTCACGTCGAGTCATCAGTCGACCACGCCCTGGCGGCATCAGGGTCGGCCGGATCGGCCCGATCAGCGCGCCCTCGTCGCTGGGCCCGGACATCACCAGGCCCGGCGACGACAGCTCGCGCAGCCGCTGGATGACCGGGTCGTACATGGCCCGGCTGGCCCCGCCGGCGCGCCGCGTGACGATCAGGTGCAGACCGACATCGCGGGCCTGGGGCAGATATTCCAGGATCGGCTGCAGCGGGTTCGTCGGGCCGGAGGCGACCAGGTCGTAGTCGTCGACCAGCACGAACAGCTCGGGGCCGGTCCACCAGGACCGTTCCCGCAGCTGCTGGGCGGTGACGTCCGGGCCGGGCAGGCGGCGTTCCATGTAGCCCGCGACGGACTCCATCAGCTCCAGCGTCTTCTGGGCCTGGATGCCGTAGCCGATCCGGTGGTCGGACTCGGGCAGGTCCATCAGGCTGCGCCGGTAGTCGACCAGGATCAGCCGGGCCTCCTCCGGCCGGAACCGCCGCATCACGGTGGTGGCGAGCGCCCGCAGGAACGACGACTTGCCGCACTCGGCGTCGCCGAAGAGTAGGAAGTGCGGGTCGCCGGCGAAGTCGATCTCGACGGGCTGCAGATCCGACTCGGCGATGCCGATCGGCAGGCGCAGGCCGGTCGAGCGCTCCACGTCGATGTCCGCGTACGGCAGCGACGGCGGCAGCAGGCGCACCCGCGGCGCCGGCGGCCCGCTCCAGTTGGTCGCGATCATCTTGACCAGCTCGGCCGTCTCGCCGGTCCCGCTCAGCTCGGGCCGCACGGTCAGCAGGTGCAGGCTCTTGTTTTTGTCGGTGGGGTGCTCGACGATGCCCCGGCCGGCCTTCTCCGGCACGTTGATCGCCGCGCGCCGGTTGACCATCGAGTCGGTCGGGTCGCCGAGCCGCAGCTCGACCCGGGAGCCGAAGAGGTCGCGGATCGCGGGCCGGAAATCCATCCAGCGGGGCGCGCTGGTGACCACGTGGATGCCGTACGAGAGCCCGCGGGTCGCGATGTCGGTGATGACGCTCTCGAGTTCGTCGTAGTCCTTGCGCAGCGTCGTCCAGCCGTCGACCACCAGGAACACGTCGCCGAACGGGTCGGCGTCGGCGCCGTTGTTCAGCCCGGCCTGCGCCGCGCGGCGCCGCCGGTACGACGACATCGAGTCGATGCCCAGCTCGCCGAAGCGCGCCTCCCGGCTGGCGAGCAGGGTGGAGACCTCGCCGACCGTACGCCGCACCCCGACCGAGTCGAGCCGCCCGTAGACCCCGCCGACGTGCGGCAGGTCCTTGAGCGTGCCGAGCGAGCCACCGCCGAAGTCGAGGCAGTAGACCTGCACCTCGGCCGGGGTGTGGGTGAGCGCGAGCCCGCAGATGAGCGAGCGCAGCGCCGTCGACTTGCCGGACTGCGCGCCGCCCACGATCGCGACGTGCCCGGCACCGCCGGCCAGCTGCAGCCACATGACGTCGCGCAGCTGCTCGCGGGGCTTGTCGATGAGCGCGATCGGCACCTGCAGGGCGCCGTGCAGCTCGGGGTTGGCGAAGGCCACGCCGCGAACCGGATCCACGGTGACCGGGCCGAGCAGCTCGTCGAGGGCGGCCGACTGGGTCAGCGGCGGCAGCCACACCTGGTGCGCCGGCGGGCCCTGGCCGTTGAGCCGGGCCACCATGACGTCGAGCAGGCTCTCGCCGGCCGGGATCTCGTCGGGCTGGGGCTGGGCCGGCTTGACCGGCTTGGGCGCCGGCACGTAGTGCGTCGAGTAGGAGAGGACCTGCGGCGCCGAGCCGTCCCGGGCGGCACCGGGCCCGCCGGCGCCCGCCTTGCGGAACGTCCCCGAGACGTACGCGGCCTTGAACCGCACCAGCGGCTCGGTGCCGAACTTGAGGTAGCCGTGGCCGGGCGAGCGCGGCAGCTCGTACGCGTCCGGCACGCCGAGCACCGCCCGCGACTCCAGCGCCGAGAAGGTCCGCAGGCCGATCCGGTACGACAAGTGGGTGTCGAGGCCGCGCAGCCGCCCCTCCTCGAGCCGCTGGCTGGCCAGCAGCAGGTGCACGCCCAGCGAGCGGCCCAGCCGTCCGATCTGGACGAACAGGTCGATGAAGTCGGGCTTGGCGGAGAGCAGCTCGGAGAACTCGTCGCAGATCACCAGCAGCGACGGCAGCGGCGACAGGGCCGCGCCACCGGCCCGGGCCTTCTCGTAGTCGCGCAGGCTGGCGTAGTTGCCGGCCCTGCGCAGCAGCTCCTGGCGCCGGAGCAGCTCGCCGTCGATGGCGTCCACCATGCGGTCGACCAGCGGCAGCTCGTCGGCGAGGTTGGTGATCACGGCGGCGGTGTGCGGCAGCCGGTCGAGCGAGGAGAAGGTGGCCCCGCCCTTGAAGTCGACGAGCACGAAGTTGAGCGTCTCGGACGAGTGGGTGGCTGCCAGCGCGAGCACGAGGGTGCGCAGCAGCTCGGACTTGCCGGAGCCGGTGGCGCCGATCAACAGGCCGTGCGGGCCCATGCCGTCCTGCGCGGACTCCTTGAGGTCCAGCTCGATGGCGCCGCCGTCGGCGCCGAGGCCGATCGGCACCCGCAGCTTGTCCCGGTTGGGCCGGGGCAGCCAGGCCTGCGCGACGCTGAACGAGTCGGGGTCGCCGAGGTTGAGCAGCTCGGCCAGGCCCATCTCGGTGGCCAGCGGGGTGTCGGCGGACCGGGACATCGCGGCCAGGCGCAACGGGGAGAGCCGCCGCGCGACGGCCTCGGCCTCCTCCTCGCTGAGCCGGTCCGGGGTGCCGACGTCGGCGGCGTGGTCCATCGCGTACGTGTGCAGCTCGTGCCGGCCGCTGCCCGGCCTGACCTCCAGGACCAGCAGCGAGCGGTCCAGCAGCCGGGGCGGCACGTCGTCGAGGTCCAGCACCGTGACGCCGTCGATGCCGTCGTCGAGCTGGGTTGCGCCCTTGAGGTCGGCGCCGTCGAGCACGATGACCACGTGCGGGCCGTTGCCGCTGGCGCCGGCCGGGTTGAACCGCGGCCGGTTGCCGATCACGTCCTCGAGCAGCTTCTCCAGGTCGTGCCCGGCGCTGGCGACGAGCCGCACCTGGCCGAGCCGGTCGGTGCGGGACGGGTGCAGGTTGTGCGGCAGCCACTTGACCCATTCCCACATCGCGCGGCGCTCGGGACCGGCACAGACGGCGATGATCAGGTCGTCGGGGGCGTGGAAGACCGCGAGCTGGGCCAGGACGGCCCGGGTCAGGGCGCGCGCGTCGGCCTCGCCGGTGGAGCCCTGGCCGCGCATGAAGACCCGGGCGAAACCGCGCAGCGAGACCGCCACGGGCAGGTCCGGGACCACCGAGTACGCGTCCAGGAACCGGCGCAGCGCGCCGGCGGTCATCGGTTCGAGATCCTCCAGCGGCCTGGTGACCGGCGGGATCAGCGGCGTGGCCAGGGTCTGCGGGCCGACGGCGAGCCGGACCACGCCGAAGTCGGGGTCGGCCGAGCGGCGCTCCCAGACCCGGTGGCTCTCGGCGGTCGACCAGAGCTGCTGCGGGTCGGGGTGGCGGTAGAACAGGCCCATCCGCTGCCGGCTCGCGGTGTCGCGAACCCGCCGGCGCAGACCGGACAGATGCCGCAGATACTCCCGGCGGGCGGCCATCATCTCGGCCTTCTTGGGACCGCCGCTGCCACCGAAGGAGGTGGCGAGCATCGCCAGCGACGAGATGCCGAACAGGCCACCGACCACATAGGAGAAGGCGCCGCCGCCACCGCGGCCCATCATCATGGCCATCGCGACCGAGCCGCCGAGCATCGGCAGCACCATCATCGCCTGCGTCCAGCGACCGCCGACCGCCTGCGGGATCTCGGGAGGCGCATCGACGGCGAGCTCGCCGGTCGGGATCTCCGGCGCCGGCCGTCGGGCAGCCCGCTTGATCACCACCGTGCTCATAACGGAAGTTTCCCTTTCGTCCGCAACCGCAGGCCTTTGCGCGAAATATCCACTTTGGCGGGTGGTGGCTGCCCCCATGGCCTGCCAGCCCGGGCGACCGGCGACCGGTCACCGCGCAGGGCTCATGGTAGGTAAAGTCCCCTCAGTTCCGCAGCCTCCTCACCATCGATGGGAAATACGGCAATGACAGTCGGGTTGGCACGCGTCACGATCAGTGCGCCGCAGCGCCGGGTCGACGTGGCGTTGCCCGAGCACGTCCCGCTGGCCGAGCTGCTCCCCGAGGTGCTCCGGCACGCCGGCGAGGGCCTCGCCGACGACGGCGAGAAGCACGGCGGCTGGCTGCTGCGCCGCACCGACGGCGTCGCGCTGGCGACCGCGCAGGGCCTGTTCCCGCAGGGGGTGCGCGACGGCGAGGTGCTGCACCTGGTGCCGGCCCGCGACAACTGGCCCGAGCTGGAGTACGACGACGTCGTCGAGGCGATCGCCGAGGGCGCCCGGCGCCGCGGCACGATCTGGTCGCCGGCCTCCACCCGGACGGCCACCCTGGCCGGCTGCGCCGTGCTGCTCGCGATCGGCCTGCTCGCCGTGCTCGCGGCCGGCCCGGCCTGGGGCGGCGCGGCCTTCTTCGCGCTCGGCGTGGGCCTGCTGCTCGCGCTCGCGGGCATCACCGCCTCCCGGGCGTACGGGGACGCGCGGGCCGGTGCGCTCCTGGGCGGCTGCGCGCTGCCGTACGCGTTCGCGGGCGGCGCCGTGCTGATCGCCTCCGGTGACCGGGTCGGCGTCTTCGCGCTGCTGCCCTGGCTCGGCGGTCCCGAGCTGCTCACCGGCTCGGTGGCGCTGCTGCTGGTCGCCGCCCTGGGCGCGGTCGGCGTGGCCGCGTCCCTGCGGGTCTTCGCCGCCGGGATCATGGCCGGCCTGTTCGGGGCGCTCACCGCCCTCGCCGCCATGCTCACCTCGGCGGCCGGCGCCGCGGCGATCCTGCTCTCCGCCCTGGTCTGCGGCATCGGCGCGCTGCCGCTGCTGGCGATCCGGCTGGGCCGGATGCCCACCCCGCCGGTCACGCTGCCCACCGGCAGCGAGGCCGAGCAGAGCTTCACCGGCGCGCCGGCCCACAGCTCGGCCCTGGACGCGGCGCGGGAGCGCCCCGACCGGGCCACGGTGTTCGCCGCGGTCAGCCGCACTGAGGAGTTGCTCACCGGCCTGCTTATCGGGCACGCGCTGCTCTGCGTCGGTGCGTTCGTGGTGCTGGCGTCCGCCGGCGACCTGTCCGCGGAGATCCTGATGGGGCTCGCGGTGGCGGCGCTGCTGCTGCGCTGCCGGCTGTTCGTCACCCTGCGCCAGCGGCTGCCGCTGATCTCGGCCGGGCTGTTCGGTCTCTTCGCGCTCGGCGTGGACCTGCTGTGGGGCGCGGGCGAGCCGATGCTGCTCGGCGTCGGCGTCACCGCCCTGCTGGTGGCGCTGGCCGCGGTCGCCGCCGGTGCGACCTGGACCCGCCGGGCCCCGTCGCCGTATCTCGGCCGCGCGGCCGACCTGCTGGACACGCTCGCCGTGGTCGCGGTCATCCCGGTGGCCTGCGCGGTCGTCGGCCTCTACGGCATGGCCAGCACCCTCAGCATCTGACCCTGAAACAACGAACGCGGCGGACGGGCACGAGCCCGGCCGCCGCGTCCTGCTGTCAGATCAGTGACCCGTGTCGTGGTGCTCTGCGGCCTCCGCGCGCTTGAACGACGCCCGGATCTCCTCCTCGGCCTCGACGCGGCCGGTCCAGGCCGCGCCCTCGACCGACTTGCCGGGCTCGAGGTCCTTGTAGACCGTGAAGAAGTGCTGGATCTCCATCCGGTCGAACTCGCCCAGGTGGTGGATGTCGCGCAGGTGCTCCTGGCGCGGGTCGGAGTAGGGCACGCAGAGGACCTTGTCGTCGCGGCCCTTCTCGTCGGTCATCCGGTACATGCCGATGGCCCGCGCCCGCACGAGGCAGCCGGGGAACGTCGGCTCCTGGATCAGCACCAGGGCGTCCAGCGGGTCGCCGTCCTGCCCCAGGGTGCCCTCGATGAACCCGTAGTCAGCCGGGTACTGCGTCGCGGTGAAGAGCGTCCGGTCCAGTCGGATCCGGCCAGTCTTGTGGTCGACCTCGTATTTGTTCCGCTGGCCCTTGGGGATCTCAACCAAAACGTCGAAATCCATCGTTCGCTCCCTTGTTAGCCCCGCATCGGACCCGGCAGGGCGTGGCGAGGAGAGCAAGGGCATAGAAATGGCCCCAGGATCCGCGCGCACCGATGTGCCGGATGTTTGTAGTCTCCCCTAAGTCTGACGCCACGTACGGAGGAGGGGCTCGTGGGGAGGCAAGATTCACAGAACACTCCCGAGTACGACGGCGTGTCCGAGCCGGAAAACGGTCATCCGCCGGTAGGACGGGCCAGTGTGCCGCCGACCGGTTCGCCGGTGACGCCGCCGGCGGTGCGTCCTCCGAGCACGACGTATGGCCGTGCCTCGGTGCCGCTCAACGTCGCCCATCAGCAGCCCCAGGCTGCTCAGGTGCCCCCGCCGGGGCCGGCCTCGGCGCCGCCGGTGCAGCCCGCGGCCGACCCGCCGGGTCAGCCCGGCGGTCCGCCGCCGAGCCCGGCTGGTCCCGCGGGTGAGGTGCCGGCAGCGGCGGAGCCGGGTACGGGTAAGTCGCGGCGTACCGTCGTCTTGTCTGTTCTTGCGGCCCTCGTGCTGGTCGTCGTCGCCGCGGCCGGGGTGCTCGTGGTTCGGCCCGGTCCGGTGGACGGCTGGCTGGCCGCGGATCCCACCGCCAGCCCGTCGGCGTCCGCCACGCCCGACCCGACGCCGACGCCTGTGCTGGTCGCGGCGGATGTTTCCGGTGCCATGCCCACCGCCGCCGGGGTGCAGGCCGCCATCGCCCCGCTGCTCAAGGCGGGCCCGCTCGGCCCGAGGGTCAACGTCTCGATCGTCGACGCCGCGACCGGCGATTCCCTGTTCGCGCAGAACGCGGACACCATGACCACCCCCGCCTCCACCACCAAGCTGCTCACCGCGGCCACCGTGCTCGCGGCGCGGGGGCCGGCCTACCGGCTGGCCACCCGCGCGGTGGCCGGCGCGCGGCCGGGCGAGGTCGTGCTGGTCGGCGGGGGCGATCCCACCCTGTCGGTGGGCGCGAAGGGCCAATTTCCCGGTGCGGCCCGGCTCGACAAGCTCGCCGCCCAGGTCAAGAAGGCGCTCGACGGGCAGCAGCCGACCAAGATCCTTGTTGACACCTCGCTGTACCAGGGTCCGCTCACGGGGGCCGGCTGGGACGGCAACACCATCGGTGGCGGTCAGGTGGCCAAGATCCAGTCGCTGATGACCAACGCCGGCCGGATCGAACCGGTGCACAACGAGTTCGGCGGCGACCCGCGCTTCGCCGACCCGGCGCTGGCGGCCGGCCGGGCGTTCGCCAAGCAGCTCGGCGTCGCGACCGGCTCGGTGGGCAAGCAGACGGCCCCGGTCGCGGTGGACCCGGCAGCGGCGCCCTCAGCCGCGCCCTCGGCCACGGCTTCCGGTGCCGCCGGCGCGCCCGCTCCCGGCACCGAGCTGGGCCGGGTCGAGTCGCCGCCGCTGGTGCACGTGGTCGACTGGATGCTGGAGCAGAGCGACAACGTGCTCGCCGAGGCGCTGGCGCGCCAGGTCGCGCTGGCCGCGGGCAAGGCGCCCTCGTTCTCCGGAGCCGCCGAGGCGATGATCGCCAAGCTGGGCGAGCTCGGCCTGCCGGCGAGCGGGGCCAGCCTGGCCGACGCCAGCGGCCTCTCCCGGCGCAACAAGATCAGCCCGAAGCTGCTCACCGACGTGCTGACGCTCGCCGCGGGCGGCACGCGGCCCGAGCTGACCGCCATGTTCGGCGGCCTGCCGGTGGCCGGCTGGTCCGGCACGCTGCGCAACCGGTTCGTCACGCCGTCCCCGAACCGGATCGGCCAGGGCCTGGTCCGGGCCAAGACCGGCACGCTGACCGGGGTCAATGCGATCTCCGGCCAGCTCGTCACCGCGGACGGCCGGCTGCTGGTCTTCGCGATCATGGCGGACGCCACCGGCGAGTCGGTCGCGGCCCGGCAGGCCCTCGACAAGATCGCGGCCAAGCTGGTGACCTGCGGCTGCACCTAGGGGTTTTCTCAGGGACTGTGGCTGGTGCCGCGCGGGTACGGTGGTCTGCATGGCGCAGTTCGTTGACTGGGATCTGGCCGCCGCCACCGCGGGCGCGCTGTCGAAATCCGGACCCGCGGTGTCCTACGAAGAAGCCACCCAGGTGGTGGCGCAACTGCGCGAGCTGACCGACGAGGCCGCGGCACACGTCGCGGCATACACGGGGCTGACGGCCCTGGTCGAGCCCACACCGGTGCGGGTCGTCGACCGCAAGGACTGGGCGGCGGTCAACATCGCCGGCCTGCGTGAGGTGATCATTCCGCTGATCACCCGCCTCTCCGGCGACAAACAGCCGGGCGGGGTGGCCGACGCGATCGGCTCCCGGGTCACCGGCGTGCAGGCCGGCACGGTGCTGGCCTACCTCTCCGGCCGCGTCCTGGGCCAATACGAGGTGTTTTCCGCCGAGCCGGGGCAACTGCTGCTCAACGCCCCGAACATCGTCGAGGTCGAGCGCAAGATCAATGCCGATCCGCGCGACTTCCGGCTCTGGGTCTGCCTGCACGAGGTCACCCACCGCACCCAGTTCACGGCCGTGCCCTGGATGCGCGGCTACTTCCTCGGCGAGGTCCAGGCCTTCGTGGACGCCTCGCAGAGCGGCGAGCACATCCTTGAGCGGGTCCGCCGCGGGGTGGCCACGCTCTCCGACGCGCTGCGCGACCCGGACAGCCGTTCCTCGGTCATCGACCTCGTGCAGACCCCCGCGCAGAAGGCGGTCCTGGACCGGCTGACCGCGCTGATGACGCTGCTGGAGGGGCACGCCGAGTTCGTCATGGACGGGGTCGGCCCCGAGGTCATCCCGTCCGTGGAGTCGATCCGGGCCAAGTTCAACCAGCGCCGCGAGAGCGGCAACCCGCTGGAGAAGGCGATCCGCCGGCTGCTCGGCATCGAGGTCAAGATGCGGCAATACGCGGAGGGCCACAAGTTCGTGCGCGGGGTGGTCGAGCGGGTCGGCATGGCCGGCTTCAACAAGATCTTCAGCTCGCCGCTGACCCTGCCCCGCCTGGACGAGCTGGGCGACCCCGACGCCTGGGTGGCGCGGGTGCACGGGCCGGTCGGCCTGGCCTCCTAGACCCACCGTGGCCCGGATCGCGCCGCCGGTCGCGGCCGTCAGGAACGCGGTCCGCAGAGCCCTGCGGTCCGTGCCTGATGGCGAGCCGGCCGGCCGGTTCGTGCTCGTGGCCTGCTCGGGCGGGGCCGACTCGCTCGCCCTCGCGGCCGCGACCGCCTTCGTGGCGCCTCGGTCGGGTGTCCGGGCCGGGCTCGTGACCGTGGACCACGGCCTGCAGGAGGGTTCCGCCGCGCGGGCCGCGGCCGTGGCGGAGTGGGGGCGGTCCGCGGGGCTCGATCCGGTCGAGGTCGCCACGGTCGAGGTGAGCGGCCGGCCCGGCGGCCCGGAAGCGGCCGCCCGCGAGGCCCGCTACGAGGCACTTTCCTCGGCTGCGGAGCGAAACGGCGCCGCGGCCGTGCTGCTCGGGCACACCCGGGACGACCAGGCCGAGACCGTGCTCCTGGCGCTGGCCCGGGGCGCGGGGCCGCGCGGGCTCTCCGGCATGCCGCAGCGACGCGGGCTGTTGCTCCGGCCCCTGCTGGAGGTCTCGCGGGAGGACACCCGCAAGGCCTGCGCCGCCCTCGGCCTGGCGGCCTGGGCGGACCCGCACAATACCGATCCCGCGTACGCCCGCTCCCGGGTCCGGGCGGACGCCCTGCCCGCCCTGATCGCCGCGCTGGGGCCCGGAGTGGTCGCGAACCTGGCCCGGACCGCCGCCCTGACCGCCGCCGACGTGGCGTTCCTCGACCGGGTGGCGGCCGAGGCGCTCGCCGACTGCCGATCCTCCGCCGGCCTCTCGGTCGGCGCTTTGTCCGGTTTGTCGCCGGCCATCCGGACCAGGGTCCTGCACGCCTGGGCGCGGGAGCTGGGCGCGCCGGGTGCCGCGCTGTCACACCGGCACGTCGTCGCGCTCGACGCGCTGGTCACCGACTGGCGTGGCCAGGGAGCGGCATCGTTGCCCGGTGGGATCGTCGTGGGCCGCCGTGCGGGTGACCTGGTCCACACGAACCTGTGACAGTTGTCACGGTGTGTGGTCGCGGTCCGGGTGCCTCGGCCGGATTCGTCCCATAACCTGCACTTGGGCGGGCATGTACCGCAGCCCCCGGCCACGCGCGGCCATCTTCATGCGGCACGCTAGGCACATGGCAGACGGCTCCTGGTACGACGCCGACATCGACCGCGTGATCATCTCCGAGGAGCAGATCCGCGAGAAGACCGAAGAGCTGGCCAAACAGGTCGCCGCGGATTACGCGGACGCCGAGGACGGCATCCTGCTGGTCTGCGTGCTCAAGGGCGCGGTCATGTTCATGGCGGATTTCGCGCGTGCGCTGGGCCGGCAGGGCCCTCCCTCCGAGATGGAGTTCATGGCCGTCTCGTCCTACGGCTCGGGCACCACGTCCTCCGGGGTGGTGCGCATCCTCAAGGACCTGGACCGCGACATCACGGGCCGGCACGTGGTCATCATCGAGGACATCGTCGACTCCGGCCTGACCCTGTCCTGGCTGATGAAGTATCTGCAGTCCCGGCAGCCGGCGAGCGTCGAGGTGGTGGCGCTGTTCCGCAAGCCGGACGCGATCAAGGTGCCGGTGCCGACGAAGTACGTGGGCTTCGACATCCCCAGCGAGTTCGTGGTCGGCTACGGGCTCGACTTCGCGGAGCGTTACCGCGAGGTCCCGTACGTCGGAGTGCTCAAGCCCGAGGTGTACGCCCGTAGCTGAACGGTCTCCCAGCCGACTCTCAGGAACCGGAGAGCTGGTCCAGAACCGGGCTGTATTGTCCGGCTCTGTCCCTGTTTAGCCGGGCCTTTGGTGCCAACAGGCGGTAACGGCGGGGGCCCGGGGCCCCGGGCTGGACCAATCGCAAGAGGCAGCCACGGTGTACGGTCGAGTGACCGATGGCGCAGAGTCACGAGCGCCGGAGGGGTCGGGTCGGTAACGGTCGCACCGGTGGAGTTCTACCGGAGCGGCTACAGGTTACCGATGCGGCAGTGTCTTCACCGCGGGGAAGCCCTCACCGGCGCCCGGCGGCGGGGATAGCCAACCCAGGTGACCAGGACGCCGATCAGGAGGGTCCGGGCGCATCAGGCGCCCGACAACAGTATGGAACGTACGCGTTTCTTCCGCCGCCCGGTGGTCTGGATCATTCTGGTGATCATCGGTGCGATTGCGCTGAGCTCGATCTTCACGAATGGTCCGAGCTACCAGCGAGTTGATACTTCAGTCGTGCTCGAGCGGCTGAACCAGCCCGGCATCAAAAAGGTCATCCAGGAGGATAAGGAGCAGACGCTCCAGCTCGAACTGGCGACACCGGAACGGTTCGACGGCAAGACCACGGACAAGATCGAGACCCAGTATCCGTACGAACTCACGGATGAGGTCTGGGCCGACGTCCAGGAGGCGAAGGCCGCCGGCCGGATCACCGGCACGGTCAACGCCACGGTCTCCGGCGACAGCATCCTGCTGAGCCTGCTGGTCAACCTGCTGCCGATCGCGATCCTCGTCATCCTGCTGCTGCTGTTCATGTCGCAGATGCAGGGCGGCGGCTCCCGCGTGCTCAACTTCGGCAAGTCCAAGGCCAAGATGCTGACCAAGGACATGCCCAAGACGACGTTCGCCGACGTGGCGGGCGCCGACGAGGCCGTCGAGGAGCTTCAGGAGATCAAGGACTTCCTGCAGAACCCGGCGAAGTACCAGGCGCTGGGTGCCAAGATCCCCAAGGGCGTGCTGCTCTTCGGCCAGCCCGGCACGGGTAAGACCCTGCTGGCCCGGGCCGTCGCGGGTGAGGCCGGGGTGCCCTTCTACTCGATCTCCGGCTCCGACTTCGTCGAGATGTTCGTGGGTGTCGGCGCGAGCCGCGTCCGCGACCTCTTCGAGCAGGCCAAGGCGAACGCGCCGGCGATCGTCTTCGTCGACGAGATCGACGCCGTCGGCCGGCACCGCGGCGCCGGCATGGGCGGCGGTCACGACGAGCGCGAGCAGACGCTCAACCAGCTCCTCGTCGAGATGGACGGCTTCGACACCAAGGGTGGCGTCATCCTCATCGCCGCCACCAACCGGCCGGACATCCTCGACCCGGCGCTGCTGCGCCCGGGCCGCTTCGACCGGCAGATCCCGGTGGACAACCCGGACATGGAGGGCCGCAAGGCCATCCTGCGGGTGCACGCCAAGGGCAAGCCGTTCACGCCCGACGTCGACCTCGACTCGGTGGCCCGCCGCACGCCCGGCTTCTCGGGCGCCGATCTGGCCAACGTGATCAACGAGGCCGCGCTGCTGACCGCCCGTAACGAGAAGCGCGCGATCTCGAACTTCTTCCTCGAGGAAGCGATCGACCGGGTCATCGCCGGCCCGGAGCGGCGTTCCCGCGCGATGAGCGACAACGAGAAGAAGATCACCGCCTACCACGAGGGCGGGCACGCGCTGGTGGCGTACGCGCTGCCACACTCCGCGCCCGTGCACAAGGTGACGATCCTTCCCCGTGGCCGCTCGCTGGGGCACACGCTGGTCCTGCCGACCGAGGACAAGTACACCCAGACCCGTGCCGAGATGATCGACACGCTGGCGTACGCGCTCGGTGGCCGCGCGGCGGAGGAGCTCGTCTTCCACGAGCCCACCACCGGCGCCGGCAACGACATCGAGAAGGCCTCCGGCCTGGCCCGCGCCATGGTGACCCAGTACGGCATGAGCTCCAAGCTCGGCGCCGTCAAGTACGGCACCAGCGGCGACGAGCCGTTCATGGGCCGCAACATGGGCCACGAGAAGGACTACTCGGACGCGGTCGCCGCCGACATCGACGCCGAGGTCCGGGCCCTGATCGAGCTGGCGCACGACGAGGCCTGGGAGATCCTGGTCGAGTATCGCGACGTCCTGGACAACATGGTCCTCGAGCTCATCGAGAAGGAGACCATCACCCAGGACGACATGAACCGCATCTGCGAACGCGTGCAGAAGCGGCCGCCGATGGCCCCGTTCAACGGCTTCGGCAAGCGGCTCCCGTCCGAGGCGCCGCCGGTCCTCACCCCCGCCGAGCGGGACAAGCTCAAGGCCCAGGCGGAAGCCGACGGCCAGATCGCCGTGGGCGGCGTCAACCCGAGCGCGGGAAGCACGCCGAACGGCTCGGTGGAAGGTAACCACTGATCACCGACGGCAGCTCGACGGAGCCGAACGGCGCCGACGAGCCTGACTACCTCGCCGCGCGTCTGGTCGACGGCAAGCTCACCGGCACGCCGGTCGAGCAGGCCGTCGACCTGGCCCGCATCGAGAAAGCGGTCCGGGAGATCCTCATCGCCATCGGTGAGGACCCGGACCGCGACGGTCTGGTGCGCACCCCGGCCCGGGTCGCCCGGGCCTACGCGGAGCTCTTCGCCGGCCTGCGGGTCGACCCGGCGAAGGTGCTCACCACGACGTTCGAGGCGAACCACGAGGAGCTCGTGCTCGTCCGCGACATCGAGCTGATGAGCCTCTGCGAGCACCACCTGCTGCCGTTCAAGGGCGTCGCCCACATCGGCTACATCCCGGGCGTCGACGGCCGGATCACCGGCCTGTCCAAGCTCGCCCGGCTGGTCGAGGTCTTCGCCCGGCGCCCGCAGGTGCAGGAGCGGCTGACGTCGCAGATCGCCGACCTGCTGATGGAGAAGCTCACCCCCCGCGGCGTGATCGTGGTGCTGGAGTGCGAGCACATGTGCATGGAGATGCGCGGCATCCGCAAGGTCGGCGCCCGCACGGTCACCTCCGCGGTCCGGGGCGCCTTTCAGAGCGACGGCAAGGTCCGCGCCGAGGCGATGGCGCTGATAAACGCGCGCTGAAGTCGGCCCGCTTCGCGATACTGGCGCGATGCTCTCCAGACTGAACCCCGCCGGTGTGCACGAACCGCCCGGCTACAGCCACGTCACCATCTCACCCGCCGGCCGGCTGGCCCACCTGGCGGGCCAGTGCCCGCTCGACGTCTCCGGCGCGGTCGTCGGCCCGGACGACTACGACGCGCAGACCGACCAGGTCATCGCCAACTGCCTCGCGGTGCTGGCCGCGGCCGGCACCAAGCCGTCCGACGTGGTCCGCTCGGTGATCTACGTGGTCAGCGCGGAGTCGGCGGTGCTGGCGGGGGTGTGGAGCCGGCTGATGGCCTCGGAGCTGGCGCCGGCCTTCTCCACGGCCAGCACGCTGCTCGGGGTGACCGTGCTCGGCTTCGGCGGCCAACTGGTGGAGATCGATCTGACGGCCGCCCTGCCGGATTGAGAAGTCAGACGATCATGCGGTAGGCGTCCGCGCTGTCCATCGCGGACCGGGCCAGCGTCTGCGCCTCGTCGAGCCTGGTCCGGGCCTGCTCCAGCTGGGCGATCGCCGAGGCGACCGAGGGATGGAACGACCCGATCGCCGTCATCCTGAGCAGCGCCAGCGCGTCGTCCAGCTGGTCGGTCACCTGCTGGATGCCGGCCACCGCCCGCTGCGTGCCGTCCACGGACGCGGCGACGTTCGCCTTGACCTCTTCGACGCTGGCCATGTCAGCACTCCTTACCGGATGAACGCGAGCAGGCCGACGCCCATGCAGGTCAGCAGCACGGGGGTCAGGCATGCGATCGCGCCGACGATCGGCGTCCGGTCCACCTTCACCGGTCCACCGCCGTACACGAAACCGATCGTCAGCCAGCCCAGCCCGAACGCCAGCAGCGGCATGCTGAGCCCGCAGAGCAGCGCGTACGTGGGCAGGGAGCCGGACGGGGCGATCAGATAGAGCACGATCTGGACGATCAGCACGGCCGCCGCGAACGGCCCGTACACCAGCAGGTTGCGGGCCCACGGCCGCCACGGCGCCGCCGGGCCGGGACCGATCATCGCGGCGTCGGCGGCGTCGGCCGTGCTCCGGGCCTGCCGGAGCGCGGCCAGGATCGTCTCGGGGCCGGTGGCGACGGCCTGCGCCGCCAGCGCCCGCTCGTCCGGCCGAACGGCCAGCGTGGCCACCGGTACGCCCAGATCCTGCACCAGCCGGGCCCGCTGGGGCGCCAGCCGGGCCCGCACCGACGCCAATTCCTGCTGGGCGGCCTGCAGGGTGGCCGCCTGCTCGCCGGCGGCCGAACTGGCGGCCCGGCGGACCGCGTCGAGGCGCTGCGCGGCTGCCACATAGGACGCCCAAGGCCCCTCGTCGGCCGCCTGGCCCTCCGGCACGCCGGTCATGCTGTGCCCTCCTTGGGCATGCTTTTCCGGCCCTCGCCTGCGAGGTCGTTGTTGGGTGCGGCCGGGTGCCGCTCGGTGCGGGCGGTCATGCCTCGTCGCTCTCGGGCTCGACGAACGGCACGATGGTCACCGTGCGGTCCGCGTGCCGGTCGTGGAGCAGGGCGCGGTTTTCCCGCGGCTGCCAGTCCAGCTGCTTGCCCACCATCAGGGACACGTCCTGCTGGGGCACGTTCAGGAAGACCAGGCCGGCCACGTCCTCCCGGCCAGCGCTGCCGCCTGTCTCCTCGCTGAACCGGCGCAGCCCGCGCCACCAGGACAGCAGATGCACGCCCCGGCCCGGCCCTTCGCGCAGCAACCGCCGCAGCATCGGCAGCGTCCCCGGGCTCACCGCGTCCATCCCGAACACCACCCGGTAGCCCGGCCGCTCCAGATCAAGCTCCGCGGCCAGGCCGGCCGCGTCCACGACGACGACCTCCTGGCGGTGGCCGATCTCGACGGCGAGGGCCTTGGCGAGCTCGTCACCCTCGGCGACGAGCGAGGAGATGACAAACCTGGTGGTACGGGGTGAGTGGAACGCGGCGACGCTGCGGGCCGCTGCCTCCAGCACCTCGGCACCGTCCGGCCGCGACCCGAAGACAGCCAGGTGCCGCCCCGGCGACGCGTCCAGCGGGAACGCGGCGGTGGACAGGCTGACGTCGATGACCCGGCCGAGCAGCGCCGATGGCCGTCCACCGCGGCCCGCGAGCGCTGCCCGGTAGGTCGGGTCGTCGGCGAGGTGCTGGCGGGCATAGCCGGCGAAGATGCGCGGCGGGGTGGCCTCCGGGTCGCGGGCGCCCCACAGCTTGTGCCGCAGGTCGCTGAGCACCGCCCGGTCGGCGTGCGGGTCGGGGAAGCGCACGATGCGCTCGTGGCCCCGGGTGGCACCCCGCGGCCCGCCCAGCCCGCCCGCCGTGTTGACGACGGCCGTGCCCAACGGCAGGCCGGCCGCCGAGTCGTTGGTGGGCTCCAGGACGTCCCCGCCGCCGGGCAGCGCGATCCGCACCGGGAACTGGCCGAAGATGGAGTCGCGTTTGGCGTACAGGGCCTCGACGCCGAGCACGGTCTGGCTGGCCAGGATCAGGTGGATGCCGTACGAGCGGCCCTTGCGGGCGAGCGACTCCAGCAGCTGGACCGCCTCGGTAGCCATCGGGTCGTTGCCGGCCAGCAGCACCTGGAACTCGTCGATGACGCAGAGGATCCGCGGCATCGGCCGGCCCCGGCCCTCCTCGGCGGCGACCGCGCGCAGATCCGCGAACCGGGTCACCCCGGCCCGCTTGTATGCCACCGACCGGCGGGTCATCTCGCCGTCCAGCTCGCGCAGCACGGCCAGGCCGTACTCCCGGTCGGATTCGACGCCGACGGCCCGCGCGTGCGGCAGCCAGGTGCGGTCCCGCTGGGTCGGCACGAACTCGGCGAAGGACACGCCCTCCTTGAAATCGAGCAGGTAGAGGCCCAGCTCATCGGGGCTGTACCGGGTGCCGAGGCCGTACAGGACATTGATCAGGAAGGCGGTCTTGCCGGCGCCGGACCGGCCGCCGACCATCCAGTGTGGAGTCAGGTCGTTGAAGCGCAGCACCAGCGGGGTATCACCGTCGTGACCGACCGTAGTGCCGAGCCCGTCGGCCGCGTCGCCGCTCCAGATCTCCTCCGCCGGGTCGGGCAGCAGGTCGGCGAGCGCCACCCGCGAGGCGGCGGCGGAATGGGCGGCCAACTCGCGACACACCGCGTCGAGAAGGCGCGGCGGCGGGTCATCGTCGAGGAAGACGGGAGCGTTCAGCCACACCGCTTCCGGGATGGATCCGAACGTCGAGCCGGGCGGGTCGCCGATCACCGCGTACGGGTTACGGAGCGAGACCTGGGTCGTCCGGGGCAGCGGGGCCTGGGTCGTCTCCGCGGTCAGCGGGGGCGGCGGCCAGCCGGCCACGATCAGATGCAGGCCGGACTCGGGCCCCTGCTGCGCCAGGGCGGCGATCCGGACCAGGTCGGCGCCCTCGGTGAGCTCCGGCAGGCTCGCGATGACCAGCAGCATCATCCGGTCGCGCCGGCCCCGGCGGACCGCGCCACCGCGCACCGGGCGCAGCCACTTCTCGGCCTCGGTGAGCACGTCACGCAACTGCGCGCGGTCGATGGCGGTCGGCGACAGCAGGCCCGCGTCGGCGAGCACGGCAAAAGGGGAGAAAACGGTGCCGCCCCCCGTGCCGTCCACGGCGCGGACCAGCAACGACCCGGCGGGCGCGGTCGCCAGCAGGCGAAGCAGCAGGCAACGCAGCAGGCCGGCGACCCGCGGGTCGCGGGCGTCCGCGTCGATGGTCAGATGCCCGGTGCCGAGCAGCGGGATCACGGCGGGAAAGCGCGCGTCGTCGAGCGGCTGCGCCATCCCGAGACGAACGAACTGCGGAGGAAACGTGCCACCCAAAGGGGTGGTCGCCGACTGCGCGTCCAGCGGCGCGCCGAGCCAGCCGGGGGCCAGCTCGCTCGCGGCGGCCCGCAACTCCTCGGCCAGATGATGCTGCACGAGCGGGTCGGCGGCGGACGGCGCCTGCGACTCCAGCGCCGCGGCTGCCGCCTCGACGGTGGCCCCCGCCTGGCGGTGCAGGGCAGCGGCCTGATCGATACGCCGCGTCGACTCCACCGCCTCACCTCCGTGTGTGCGCTCAAACCGTACCTTGCACCGGCCGGACGATGACGTTGCGCAGCCGGTGCTCAATTCTCCCAGTACGGGCAGAGTGACCCACTCGCCGGGCTGCCCGGCGCTCGTCCACAGCGGAACGCACTAATCTGGTAAGGGTGCAGCCCCCGAACCCAGTCCCGCCGCCCGCGTTGCCACCGGCGGCGCCGGTGCCCGTGGCGGGAAAGCCGCGAAACCGGCGACTTCGTCTCTTTCTGGCTATGGGGGCGGGGATCATGGCGCTGCTGTGTCTGGGCGGAGTCGGAGTGTTCATCTCGTTCTACGACGAGGCCACGAAGATCGAGCGGAGTGCGCCTGACGCGGTGGTGGACCAGTTCCTGCGGGCATATCTGGTCAACCGCGATGACAAGGAAGCCTCGCTCTTCACCTGCAAGGACGGCCTCGACCTCACGGCGATCTCCGCGTTGCGCACGGAACTGGTCGCGCGGGAGAAGGAGTTTGATGTGACCGTCAACGTCAGTTGGAGCACGCTGACGGTCTCGGGCGCCGAGGCAGACCGCCGGACTGTCACCACCGACCTTCTCATCGCGGGATCCAGGGGCGGGGAGGCGTTGAGTAAGAGTTCGGAGCCGTGGTCCTTCACCCTGGCCGATGCCGACGGCTGGCGCGTTTGCAACACCGCCAAGCTGTCCTAGCAGACTTATTCCACCCAGAGCAGGTGGACCGGCACTTCCAGGGTCCGGGGCGCTTTCCCGCTCCAGCCCCAGCGATACCAGTCCAGCTCGGTCGTCACCCGCGCGCAGATGTCACCCTCATCGCTGGTGTGCAGCTCGGTGACGGCGCGCAGGTCACGGCGTTCACCGCCGTCCTCCAGGAGCTGTACGACCCGGCGGCCGGTCAGGGCGGCGGCGTCCAGCGCGGCGACCGGGTTGCGGCGCGGCGGCTCGTCCAGCGAGACCAGCCGGGACAGCACATCACCCGCTCCGGTGTTGAGGGCTGCCATCCCGAGCTCCTCTACCCAGACCCGCTCGACCGGCACCAGCGGAGCGAACACCTCGGTCTGCTCCGCCTCGGCGCGGTACCACTCGGCCTCCGGCATCACCGGCACGTAGGTCCGGCTGCCCTGCACGACCTTCTCGTCCGCGCGCAGGTCACCACGCCAGCCGTGGCCGGGCAGCCCGATGAGCACCCGCCGGCCGCGCAATTGGCCCGCCATGGTCGCCGCCGTCGGCACGACCGGGCGCGGCGGATCCGGGGTCCACTCGGAACCGGCGAACGGGTCGGGCATCGAGCCACCGGTCACCGGGAAGCGCCCAGCGGTGAGCCGTGCTCCGCCATGAACTGCACCGGGTCCACCGCGCTGGCGCTGGAGCGGTCGTTGTTGAGGTGCACCTCGAAGTGCAGGTGCGGCCCCGAGGAGTTGCCGCTGGTGCCGCTGAGCGCCACGACCTGGCCGGCGGCGACCTTCTGGCCCACCTCCAGATTCGGTCGTCGGACCAGGTGGCAGTAGCGGGTCATGATCTTGCCGGCGTGCCGGATCTCCAGCATCCAGCCACAGCCGCCCTTGCCTGGATAGCCGGCCACGTCGCAGTCCTTTTTTCCGCTGAACGTCTCATCGCACTTGATCCGGGAGACGACCCCGCTTGCCACCGAGCGGACCGGGTTGCCGGTGTCGATGATCAAGTCGACGCCCTGATGGCTTGGCCGGTCCGCGGTGCGGAAACCTGACCCCACGACCATCTTGTCCTTCTTCTTCAAGCCCTTGCCGCTGGCTGCGAGCGGACTGGTCCAGCCGGAAGCAGACACCTGTCCGATCGAGGGGCAGACCATGTCGAGCGAGTTCCCGACGGCGTTCGCCGCACCGTCGGCGAGCATGTTCACGATCTGGGTCGCGATCGGTTCATGCTTGGCATAGGCGCCCGGATAGGCGCTGATCTGCACCCGCTGGGCCGCCCGGGTGAGCGGCAGGCTGTCCCAGTTCTTGACCTTCCGCAGCTTTCCGTAGAACTTGGTCGCGGCATAGACCGGGTCCGTGACCTGTTTCGGCGTGCCCCAGCCGGTGCTCGGTCGCTGCTGGAACAGGCCGAGCGAGTCGTGGTCGTTGCGCTCGCCGAGGAAGCCCAGGTTGCGCAGGTTGGATTCCTGCATCGCCGTCGCCACCGCGATCACCCAGGCCCGCGGTGGCAGCTTCAGCTGCTTGCCGACGTTGATGATGATCGCCGCGTTCTTGATCTGCTCCGAGTTGTACTGGCCGACCTTGGGCAGCTTGGCCTCGGGATCGATCGGCCCGCCGGCACCGCAGTTGGCGCTGAGCAGACTGAGGTTCTCCTCCTTGTCGTCGAACTCGTCCACCAGCAGCGCGCTGATGGCACCGCCGCAGCAGAGCAGAGCCAGCGTCGCGGTCAGGGCGACGAGTAGGGCCACCCCACGCGGCCGCGGCAGGTTCACGAGCTCTCCCAATCGACGTCGTCCACCAGCCAGCGCCCGTCGGGGGCCACCAGTTGCAGAGTCAGCTTTCCGGAGTTCACCGTGACGACCGCGTTGACCAGGCCGTCGCCGATCGGCACCA
>NZ_QHHV01000018.1:0-32007 GCF_003947245.1 Actinoplanes sp. ATCC 53533
CCTGCTGAACTCGCTGATGGCCAGCATCTTCTCCACGCTGCTGGTCGTCGTGCTGGCGACCCCGGCGGCGTACGCGCTGTCGCTGCGCCCGGTGGCGAAGTGGACGGACGCGCTGTTCTTCTTCATCTCCACCAAGATGATGCCCGCCGTCGCCGCGCTGCTGCCGGTGTACCTGCTGGTCAAGCAGCTCGGCATGCTCGACAACATCTGGACGATGGTGGTCCTCTACACCTCGATGAACCTGCCGCTCGCGGTCTGGATGATGCGCTCGTTCCTGCTGGAGGTGCCGCGCGAGGTGCTGGAGGCGGGCGAGGTGGACGGCGCGAGCCTGCTCACCTCGATCCGGAAGATCATCCTGCCGATCGTCTCGCCCGGACTGGCCGCGACCGCACTGATCTGCTTCATCTTCGCCTGGAACGAGTTCTTCCTGGCGGTCAACCTGACCGCGACGAACTCCGGCACCGCGCCGATCTTCCTGGTCGGTTTCATCTCCTCGGAGGGACTGTTCCTGGCCCGGCTCTGCGCCGCGGCCACGCTGGTCTCGCTGCCGGTGCTCATCGCCGGCTGGGTGGCCCAGAACAAGCTGGTCCGGGGCCTGTCGATGGGTGCCGTCAAGTGAAGGCTGCCGTCGTTGTCACCCCCGGCACCATCTCGGTGGAAACCGTGCCCGACCCCACGCCGGGCCCGCTCGACGTAGTGGTCAGGCCGGCCGCGGTCGGCATCTGCGGCACGGACCTGCACATCATGGACGGCGAGTTCGCGCCCTCGTTCCCGATCGTGCCGGGCCACGAGTTCGCCGGCGAGATCGTGGCGGTCGGCGGGCAGGTCGCCGGCTTCGCGGTCGGCGACCAGGTGGCGGTCGATCCGTCGCTGTACTGCGGATACTGCTACTACTGCAAGCGGGCGCGGGGCAACCAGTGCGAAAACTGGAACGCCATCGGGGTGACCCGGGCCGGGGGAGCGGCCGAGTTCGTGGCCGCCCCGGCGGCGAACCTGTTCAAGCTGCCGCCGCACCTGGCGGCCCGGGACGCCGTGCTGATCGAGCCGCTCTCCTGCGCGGTGCGCGGCTTCGATGTGCTGCCGCGCCGGATGGCCGACAACTTCCTGATCTACGGCTCCGGCACGATGGGGCTGATGATGCTGGAACTGGCCAAGCGGGCCGGCGCGGCGACCGTCTCCATGGTGGACCTCAATCCGGAGCGCCTGGAGACGGCCCGCCGACTCGGCTGCAGCGCGGCCGTGACCAGCGCCGAGGAGCTTGCCGCGCCGCGCGGCTGGGACGTGGTGATCGACTGCACCGGCGCCGCGCCCGCGATTCGCGACGGGCTCGCCCGGGTCGGCCGGGGCGGCACGTTCCTGCAGTTCGGGGTGTCGGCGTACGACGCGCGGGTGGAGATCGAGCCGTACGAGATCTACCGGCGCGAGATCACCATCACCGGCTCGATGGCGGTGCTGCACAGCTTCGACCGGGCCGGTGAGCTGATGGCCGCCGGCGTCCTGGCGCCGGAGATCTTCATCAGCCACCGGTTCCCGCTGGACAGCTATCCGCAGGCCCTGGAGCAGTTCCGGGCCGGAGTGGGCCGCAAGACCGTGGTCGAGCCCTGATCGCGGCCGTTCGTGCCAATCTTGTCACTATCAGTTAGTTCTGAATCACTACTGGTTGTCAGCAGCGGCCGGCCCGGGTGTCAATGAAGCGGTGACCCCGCCTCGCCCACCGGCCGCCGGGCGCCTCGGTGGCGCGCCCGTCGCCCTCCTGGCGCTCGGTGTCACCGTCCCGGCGGCCGTCGTCGCCGGCGCCCGGCCCTTGATCTTCCTCGGCCTCGGCCTGCTGCTGCTGACCTTCGCGGCCGGCTACGTCACGATGGCCCGCCGGATGCCACACCCCGCCCCGCTGTACTGCTTCGTCGCCCGGGGCCTCGGCCGCCCGCTCGGCCTGGGCGCGGCCGCGCTGGCGCTGCTCTCTTACACCGCCCTGCAACTCGCGCTCTATGGCACGGTCGGTGCGGCCGTCGCGCCGCTGCTGGACGGCTGGTTCGGGATCACCGCGGCGTGGTGGGTGGTCGCGCTCTGCTGCTGGGCCGTGGTCGCCGGCTGCGGCCTGCTGCGGATCCCGGCGGCCGCCTGGCTGGTCGCGGTCCTGGTGCTGGCGGAGCTCGTCGTGATCATCGGCTACGGCGCGGCGAACGTGCTCGACCCGGCCGGCGGCGGGATCACCTGGGCGGCTCTGTCGCCCGCGTCGCTGGCGGACCTGCCCCGGCCGATGCTGGGCCTGCTGCTGGTCGGTGGGGCGCTGGCCTTCGTCGGCTTCGAGACCACGGCGATCTACAGCGACCAGCCGCGGCATCCGCACCGGGCGGCGTATCTGTGCGTCGCGGCGATCGCGGTGCTGACGGCGGCGGCGGGCTGGGCGATGAGCGTGGCAGCCGGCCCCGGCCGGATCGCGGCGGTCGACCCCGGCCGGACGGGGCCGGCCGATGCCGGCCAGGGCGCGGCGTGGGCCGGCGCGCGGGGGCCGGAGCTGATGTTCGACCTGGCGGCGGAGCGGCTGGCGCCGTGGCTGGTCACCCTGGGCCGGGCCGTGCTGGTCGCCGGCCTGCTCGCGGCGATGATCGCGCTGCACCTGGTGATCACTCGCTACCTGGTCGCGCTGGGCCGGGAGCGGGTGCTGCCCCCGGCGCTGGGCCGCGGGGTTGCGGCGTCGCTGACCCAGACCGTCGTGGTCGGGGCGGTGCTCGGAGCTTGCGCGTACGCGGACGTCGGCCTCGGCAGGGGCGTCGGCGTCGCGGGCGGGCTGGGCATCCTGGCGCTGCTGCCGGTGACGTCGCTGGCGGCGCTGCTGTTCCTCAACCGGAACCCGGGCGAGGCCGGGGTGTGGGGCCGCTTCCTGGCGCCGGCGCTGTCCACGGTCGGGCTGGGCGTGCTCGGCTATCTCGCGGCGCGTGACCTGCCGGCGCTGCTCGGCGTACCGGTGGGGCGGGTGTGGGTCGGGCCCGCCGCGGCCGGGGCCGCGATCCTGCTCGGCATCGGGTACGGCCTGGTGCTGCGCCGGGCGGCGCCGGTGAGCTATGCCGGTGTGGGCCTGGGCGGCGCGGCCGTGGTCGTCTCGCCGGTGTCGCTGCCGATTCCCCAGCCCCGGAACCCGGGAGCGCACCGCCCCGAGCGCATCAACCGCGAAGTCAGCCACTGACCCGCGCTACTCGGCCACCCGGGCGTGCTGGTCCGGCCGGTGGCGGGCGCCGGTCAGGCCAGGGTACGGCTCGCCCGACGCATAGGGCAGGCAGCGTTCGGCCAGCCCGGCCGGTGTGCCGTTGCGCTCGGCCAGCCAGGAGATCCAGTCCGGAAGCAGGTCCAGCACCTCGTCGCCGAAGTCGTCCTGGTAGTAGTCCAGGACGTGCTTTGGCGGTCGCTTGCCAGGATGTCGGGCGTTTGCCGAGTACCCGCGGGACTCGGTACCAGGTTCCCGGGTCGACGACCCGGCACTACGATGTACCCATGACCGAGCGGGCTGAACGCGCACCCGAGCCAGGCGAAGTGCGGGTGATCCTCGATTCCGACCTGCCACGCGAAGCCAAGCTGGCCGAGTTGTCCAAGCTGATCCTCGGCACTGACGAGCCGGCGTCCGCCCCGGAACTGTTCGCCGCGCTCCGCGGGTTCGGACCCGCCGACCGCGTCCGCCACGCCTCATGAGTGAGCCCCGCTGGGTGCTGGACGCGTCAGCGATGGTCGCCCTGTTCGAAGGCCACGGCGGGCTGTACTCGATGCTTCAGGAAGCCGACGCAGGTCGTGCCCGCATGTTTTTGCCGGCCGTCGCGGTCGCGGAGGCCGAGACGATGCTGCGGGCCGGCTACGACGGGTGGGGGATGCTGTTGTTCGCCGCCGGCGTCGAGGTGATCCGGCTGGATCAGTCCACCGCGATCGAACTCGGCAACCGCCAGGGTCCGCTGGGTGCCCGCCACGCCATGCACGAGGCACGCGCCATCGGCGTTGCGGTGGTAACCCGGTCGCCGGGTGACTACGCGGGCCTACCGGGCGCGCTGACTATCGTCTGACTGCGTGCTGCCCAGCGCGACCAGGATCGCCGGGCCAGTGATGTGACCACAGGATGAGCCGGCCGTCAGACTCGGCCGGGCAAGGCTCGCGCGGCGAGGTTGCGGGCGGTGATTCCCAGCCGGGTCTTCGGGATGAGCAGTGCCGCGGCCCGGCCGACCTGGCGTTGCTTCGGGCCGACCAGGGTGCGGTGCTCGGCCTCGTACCGGCGGAACGCCCTCGGGTGGTCGCCCGGGTCCGCGGCGAGCGCGGCGGCGAGGGTGAAGGCGCCGGCCATGGCGAGGCTGGAGCCGTCGCCGAAGAGTGACACGCACGACGCCGCGTCGCCGAGTAGCGCGACTCTGCCCCGCGCCCAGGTGGGCAGGCGCACCTGGCTGACGGAGTCGAAGTACAGGTCTTCGGTCTTCCGCAGCTGATCGAGCAGCTCGGGCACCCGCCAGCCGGCGCCGGTGTATGCCTCCGTGACGATCCGCTTGTGCTGGTCGGTGTCGCGGTAGTCGAAGCCGGCGATCGCCGGACCTCGGAAGATGAAGGCGGCCAGGGCGTTGCCGCGTGCGGGGTGGATGGAGACCAGCCTGCCGGGGGTGTTGTACATCAGCACGTCGTGCGGCCGGTCGACCGGACCGTCGAACGGCATGGTCGCGACGTAGACGCCCATGTGCCGCACGACGTCGCCCTCCGGGCCGAATGCCAGCCGCCGCACCGTGGAGTGCAGCCCGTCGGCGCCGATCACCAGGTCGAAGCGGCGCGGGGCGGCGCGGTCGAAGGTGACGTCGACGCCGTCGGCGTCCTGGCGCAGCGTGACGATGGTGTCGTCGAACAGGAACTCGGCGTCGCCGCGGGCGGCCTGGTAGATGACGGATGCCAGGTCGCCGCGCGGCAGCTCCACCTCGCGGCTGCCGGCGGCGCTGCGGGCCGCGGGCATGCGCACCCGGGCGACCTGCCGGCCCGACGCGTCGACCACGCTCATCGCGGTCGCCTGGGTGGCGGCTTCCCGCAGGCGGGGCATGATGCCCATCTTTTCGGCCACGGGCAGCGCCGGGCCGCGCACGTCGACGGGGTTTCCGCTGGACCGCGGATTTTGAGCTCGCTCGACGACGGTGGGCTGAAAGCCGTGCCGGGCCAGCCAGTAGGCGAGGGTGGGGCCGGCGATGCCGGCGCCGGAGATCAGTGCGGTGTGAGAGGTCATGCGTTCACGGTAACCGCACTCAGTGCAGATTTGCAATGGATGCAGCTTTGCATTGGATGCCGTACGCTGTCCCGCATGTCTCTCCGCGACCGCAAGCGGGCCCGAACCCGCCAAGCTCTTGTCGACGCCGCGACGGTGCTGTTCGAGCGCGACGGCTATGACGAGACGACGGTCGCCGACATCGCCGCCGCCGCCGAGATCGGCACGCGCACGTTCTTCAGCTATTTCGCCAGCAAGGAGGAGTTGCTGTTTCCGGAGAGCGATGCCCGGGTGCGGGCGGCGGTCGAGGCCATCGCGGCGCGCGGCCCGGACGATGGTCCCGCCGAGGTGCTGCTGCGGGCGCTGCACAAGGTCGGGGACGACAGTGATGACATGGTCAGCCGGCTTGCCGCGCTGCGGCTGCGGCTGATCCGGACCGTGCCCGCGGTGCGCGGGCGGGCGCTGCAGACCCAGCTCGACGCCCAGCGCGAGATCGCGCGGCACCTGGCCGCGGCGTTCCCCGACCGGCTCGACGAGGTGAGCGCGGCCGCGCTGACCGGGGCGTTCGTGGGCGCGGTCACCGGCGCGCTGCAGGTGCTGCTCGACGACCCCACCCAGCTCGGCGACCCGGCCATGGTGCAGGCCGCCGTCCGCCGGGCGACCGACGTGGCGCTCACTCCGTGGCTGCGGGCCGGCTCGGACGCGCCGTAGAAGCTAGGCGGGTGGGGTGCCGTCGCCGAAGAACTCCCGGATCTGGGTGAGGGTCAGGTAGCCCAGCGGGTCCGCCTCTCCGCTCTCCGGCGCCACGGCCTTGCGCGTCACCTCCGGCTCGCGGGGGTGGTCCGGCAGGTCCGGCAGCGGCGGCACCGGGGGCAGCGCGCCCAGGCCCATCGCCTCGCGGATCACCTCGAACATGCCGGTCACCTCGTGGACCGCCAGCGGAAAGAGCTCCGCCGGGCGGCGGGTGCCGGCGGCCGGCGCGGCGCAGGTGAAGTTGGCCCGCAGCTTGCCGCTGGCCTTGCAGATGTCGGCGCTCGGGCGCAGGTGGTCGAGCGGGCCCTCGGCGACGATCCCGAGCTCGCATTCCGGTACGCCCGCGGCATCCCACCAGCGCTGCCAGGCCGGATCGCCGTCGAGCGTCACCACGACATGCTGCAGCGCGACGATGTACGCCTGTGATGCCCGGCCGTCCACGGTGGTGGTCCCCAGGAGGGGATGGAGCCAGTCCATCGCCACATCGTCACATTTCGGTCATAGCTATTACCGCATTCAGTCCGCGCGCGTACGGGTGGCGGCGTCCAGCAGGGCCGCCGCCATCGCACGGGACGTGCCGGCCGCGGCGGCGGAGCGGTCCATCCGGGCGCCGACCGACGAGCCGTCGTACAGGACGACCAGCTGCGCGGCCAGGGTTTGCGGGTCGTGGGCGCCGGCGTCGCGGGCCAGCTCGGTGAAGAGCGAGCGGGTCCACGCGCGATTCTCGTCGCAGACCTGCTCGACCACGCCGCCGGCCGGGGACTCGGCGCTCGCGTTGTAGAAGGCGCAACCGCGGAACGAGGGGGCGGCGGCCAGCTCGGCCAGCACGTCGAAGACGCCCAGCAGGCGGTCGCGGGGGGTGTCGTAGCGCTCCAGGCCGGTCAGGATGCGTTCCCGGCGGCGCAGGTGGCGGCCCTCCAGGTAGGCCCGGATCAGCCCGTCCTTGCTGCCGAACGAGCTGTACAGCGAGGCCTTGGCGACCCCGGCGTGCTCGATGACCCGGTCGATGCCGACCGTGTGCACGCCCTCGGCGTAGAAGAGCTCGTCGGCGGCGAGGAGCAGGCGTTCGCGCGCCGAGGGCTTGCGCGCGGCGGCCGAACGTGATGCGGCGGACATGTGTTTGACGATATCAGACAGATCTGTCTAGTGTCGGTTGCTGCAGACAGACCTGTCTGTTCAAATCGCCAGGGAGCGTCATGACCACTACGACCCTGCCGCCCGCCCGTACCGGTGAGCCGGCCGTCCGCCGGAAGAGCCTGTCGCACCCGGCCGCCTTCGCGGCGATCGCGGCCATCTTCGTGACGTTCACCGCGGCGTCCAGCGCACCCTCGCCGCTGTACGTCGTCTACCAGCAGCTCTGGGGCTTCTCCGCGATCACGCTGACCGTGGTCTTCGCCGTCTACGTGGTCGGTCTGATCGGCGCGCTGCTGGTGCTCGGCGCGCTCTCCGACCACGTCGGCCGGCGGCCGGTGCTCGCCGCCGCGATCGGGCTGGAGGTCGTCGCGCTGGTGCTCTTCCTCGTGGCCGGGGACGTGGCCGTCCTGCTCGCGGCCCGCTTCCTGCAGGGCATCGCGACCGGCGCGGCCCTCACCACCCTGGGCGCCGCCCTCGTCGACCTCAACCCGCCGCACGCGCCGGGGCGGGCCGGGCTGGTCAACAGCGTCGTGCCGCCGGCCGGCCTGGCGGTCGGCGCGCTGGGCACCGGCGCGCTGGTGCAGTTCGCGCCCGGACCCACCCACCTCGTGTTCGCCCTGCTGCTGGCCGGCATGGCCGTCGCCGCGCTCGTGGTGCTGCTGATGCCGGAGACCTCGGGCCGACGCCCGGGCGGCGCCGCGTCCCTGGTGCCCCGGCTCGGCGTGCCGGCCCGGCTGCGCGGCGCGGTGTTCGCGCTGGTCCCGATCATCGTGGCGAGCTGGGCCCTGGGCGGGCTCTACCTCTCGCTCGGCCCGTCCGTCGCGGCCGGTGTCTTCGGGCTGTCGAACCACCTGATCGGTGGCCTGGTCGTGACGCTGCTCTGCGGCACCGGCGCGGTGGCCGCCTTCGCACTGCGGAGCCGGCCGGCGCCGCGGGTGCTGGCCATCGCCGGTGTGCTGCTCACCGTGGGCACCGCGGTGACCCTCGTCGGGGTGCAGACCGGCAGTGTCCCGCTCGGTGCCGCCGGCACGGTGCTGTCCGGCATCGGCTTCGGCGCCTCCGCGCTGGCGAGCTTCGGCACGATCGCGGTGCTGGCCGCGCCGCACGAGCGGGGCGAGCTGATCGCGGTCGCGCTGACCATCGCGTACGTCGCCTTCAGCCTGCCCGCGGTGATCGCCGGCCTGGCCGCGACCGCCGTGGGCCTGCACGCGACGGCGCTGGTCTACGGCCTGGTCGTGGTGCTGCTCGGCGCGGCCGCACTGATCGCCCAACGGCTGCGGCGAGCCTGAGGAAGCGGTGCGGTCCGGCGGCTGCGCGCTTGAGGGAGCGGTGCGGCCCGGCGGGCCGGAACGACCGGCTCTTTCGTGGTAACCCCCGGCGTGGACGGCTGTTAAGCAGTCGTCCGCGCCGGAGCATACGGGGCGAATCCACACGAAGGGCTGGGCATGAAGAGACTTCTGGCGACTGCCGCCACGTTCGCGCTGGCGCTGGGCGGCGCGGCCGTCGCGTCCGGTGCGCAGGCGGAACCTCCGCGCGGCGCCCCCGGCTATCCCGGCATCACCTGGGGCGGGTGCGAGAACGCCACCCTCAAGGCCCGCAACGCCGAGTGCGGCTTCCTCGCCGTCCCACTGGACTACGCGGCGCCGGCCGGCAAGACGATCGAGCTGGCCGTCTCCCGGATCAAGCATTCGGTTCCGGACGGCGAGTATCAGGGCGTCATGCTGGTGAACCCGGGCGGACCCGGCGGTGCCGGGCTGGCGCTGCCGGTGCTCGGCGACTACGTCCCGAAGAAGGCCGGTGCCGCCTACGACTGGATCGGCTTCGACCCGCGCGGCGTCGGCGCCAGCAAGCCGGCGCTGAGCTGCGACGTCAAGTACGCCGGCTACAACCGCCCGCCGTACGTGCCCAGCACGCGCGCGATCGAGACGGCCTGGCTGGCCCGGGCCAAGGGATACGCCGCGGCCTGCGCCAAGAACGGCGGTGCGCTGCTGGACCACCTGCGGACCACCGACACCGTGCGGGACATGGAGCGGCTGCGGGCCGCGCTCGGCGTGGCACAGATCAACTTCTACGGCTTCTCGTACGGCACCTACCTGGGCCAGGTGTACGCGACCCGGTACCCCGACCGGGTCCGCCGGATGGTGCTCGACGGCAACGTGGACCCGGGCCGGGTCTGGTACGACTCCAACCTGGACCAGGACATCGCGTTCGACCGCAACATCAAGATCTACTTCGGCTGGCTCGCCGAGCACGACGACGTCTACCACCTGGGCAAGACCGCCAAGAAGGTCGAGCGGCTCTTCTACGCCGAGCAGGCGAGGCTGACCCGCGAACCGGCGGACGGCGTCATCGGCCCGGATGAGCTGACCGACATCTTCCTGCAGCCCGGGTACTACGTGTTCGGCTGGGACTCGGTGGCGAAGGCGTTCGCGAGTTGGGTCCACCAGAAGGACCCGGTGGCGCTGCGCAAGCTCTTCGACGACGGCAACACCCAGCAGGCGGGCGCCGACAACGGCTACGCGATCTACCTCGGCGTGCAGTGCACCGACGCGCCCTGGCCGGCGTCCTGGCAGCGCTGGCGGACCGACAACTGGCGGGTGCACCGGGCCGCGCCGTTCGAGACCTGGGGCAACGCCTGGTACAACGCGCCCTGCCGGAACTGGGCTGGCGAGGCCGGCAAGCCGGTGCTCGTCAACGGCGTCAAGGCCCCACCGGTCCTGCTGCTCAGCGAGACCCTGGACGCCGCCACGCCGTTCTCCGGCAGCCTCGAGGTCCGCAAGCGGTTCCCGCGCTCGGCCCTGATCGAGGGTGTCGGCGGCACCACCCACGCGGGCTCGCTCTTCGGCAACGCCTGCGTGGACGACGCGGTCGCCGACTACCTGGCGACGGGTGCCCTGCCCCGGCGGCTGAAGGCGAACCGGTCGGACAAGCGCTGCAAGCCGATCGCGCCGCCGGAAGCGACCGCGACCGCCGCGAAGCCAACCGAGAGCGCGGGCCTGCTCACCCGCCTTGAGCTGCGGAAGCTGATCGGCGGGCCGCGGGCCGCCGGCTAGCGTTCCAGTGTTCGCAGGCTCACAGGGCCGTGCCGGCCGGATCGGCCGGCACGGCCGGTAGGCTCCGTATCGCGAAGGGGAGTAGCTCCCAACGTCGTGGTCGACATACTGGCTCTGCGGTTCGAGAGCCCGGCCACGCGGCCTCGGATCTTCGGGGCGAGCGAGACCTTCGACTTGGCCGTTTCCTGCCGGCCGGGTCGAGGTCGCCCCGCGCCCAAACCCCGGTCTGCCGCTCACCGGGAGTTCCCATGGACGCCTTCCTCGTCGCCACCGCGCTCAGCTTCGCCGTGATCTTCGTCGCCGAGCTGGGCGACAAGTCCCAGCTCATGGCGCTGACGTTCGCGACCCGCTTCAAGACCGTGCCGGTGCTGATCGGCATCACGATCGCCACCGCGGTGGTGCACGCCGTCTCCGTCGGCATCGGCTACGGCCTCGGCGCCACCCTCCCGACCGGCTGGATCTCGCTGGTCGCCGGCCTCGCGTTCCTCGCGTTCGGCGCCTGGACGCTGCGCGGTGACAAGCTCACCGACGACGAGAAGACCAAGGCCGAGCGCTCGACCGGCTCGGCGATCCTCGCCGTGGGCGGCGCGTTCTTCCTGGCCGAGCTGGGCGACAAGACGATGCTCGCGACCATCACGCTGGCCACCCAGCATGGCTGGTTCGGCACCTGGCTCGGCTCCACGCTCGGTATGGTCGCCGCGGACGCCCTCGCCATCCTGGTGGGCCGCCTGCTCGGCCGGCACCTGCCGGAAAAGACCATCCGGTACGGCGCCGCGGCGCTTTTCGCTATCTTCGGCATCTGGCTGCTCGTGGAAGCCCTCATCGAGCTCAACTAGCAAGGGGAACCATGTCGCAGGAACCGACAAGACGGCGCTGGGTCGAGCTCAGCCACGTCATCTCCGCCGGGATGACCACCTACCCCGGGCTGCCGGTTCCGGAGATCACCCCGCACCTGACCCGCGAGTCCTCCCGGGACGTGTACGCCCCCGGCACCGAGTTCGCCATCGACCGGCTCACCATGGTCGGCAACACCGGCACCTACCTGGACAGCCCGTTCCACCGCTACCCGGACGGCGCCGACCTGGCCGGGCTGCCCCTGGAGCGGCTCGCCGACCTGCCCGCCGTCGTCGTCCGTACGGTCGGCAGCGGGTCGCGCGCCGTCGACGCCGACACGCTGGAGGGCCTGGAGGTCGAGGGCCGGGCCGTGCTGCTGCACACCGGCGGCGACGCGCACTGGGGCACCCCGCAGTACGCCGTCGACGCGCCCTACCTCAGCGGTGCGGGGGCACGGTGGCTGGTCGAGCACGGCGCGGCGCTGGTCGGCATCGACTCGGTCAACATCGACGACATGGTCCCGGCCGGTGAGCGGCCCGCGCACACGCTGCTGCTCGCCGCGGGCATCCCGATCGTTGAGCACATGACCGGGCTGGCGAATCTGCCGCTCACCGGCGCCCGGTTCACGGCCGCTCCGCCACGGGTCTCTGCCTTCGGCACGTTCCCGGTGCGGGCGTACGCCTCGGTGCCGGACATCGAGCCGCACGACCACCTCAGGGCGGCTTCCGGCGGGTGAGTTCGGGGCGGGTTTCGCGGAAGCCGCTCAGAATAGCGCCGAAAGTGCCGATGATGACGGTGTGAGCTTTAACTCCGGAGCAGAGCGATGACCGACCTGGACACGGCACGGGCGAGGGTGCAGCATCCCGGGGCGCCCGGGCTGAGCACGCCGACGGAGATCGGGGTCGCGCGCGCCGCCGCCCTCTTCGAGCGGGTCGACCCCGCGGCCGCGGCGGCGCACCTCGAGCCGGTGCTGGCCGCCGACCCCGAGTCCGCGGCCGGCTGGATCCTGCTGGCCCGGATCCGGCTCGTGCTGGACGAGGTGGACAAGGCCCTGGAGGCCGCCAACCGGGCGATCGCCCTGGTCCCGGAGGATCCCCGGCCGCTGGCCACCGCGAGCCGCGCGCTCACGCTGCTCGGCCGGCACGAGGAGGCGGTGACGATGGCCTACCGGGCCGTCATCGCCGAGCCGAAGAATCCGCTCTGGCACGACCGGGTCGCCTGGTCCCTGCTGGCCGCCGACCGCCAGTACGCGGACGCCGAGCAGGCCGCCCGGACCGCCATCGGGCTGGAACCGAACGAGGCGCACTACTACTTCACTCACGGCGTGACGCTGGACGCGCTCGGCCACGCAGACCAGGCCCGCCAGGCGTTCCTGATCTCGCTGAAGCTGGAGCCGGAGAACCCCGTCGCGCAGCACCGGCTGGCGGTGCTCAACGGCGAGAGCGTCCGGGCGCCGGAGCGGAAGAAGCGCGGCTGGAAGCTCTTCGGCAAGCGCGGGGGCGCCACGGCTATGCCGGTACGCCCCGAGGAGCACCTGCCCTAGCCCGCATGATCAGCCACACCAGCCAGCCCGTACCGATGATGAAGCCGAAGCTGATCAGCCGGTAGAGCACCACCGCCGCGAGCGCCGAACCGCTGGTCAGGCCGCCCGCCACCAGGCCGAGCACCAGGGCGCCGTCGACCACGCCGAGCCCGCCCGGCACGATCGGCACGCTCGCCGCGGCCATCCCCGCGCAGTAGGCGATGACCAACTGCGCCGGATGGATGCCGCTGGCCCCGACGGCGATGCAGCACATCCACAGGCACAGGGCGTCCAGCAGCCAGTTCGCCACCGCCAGCAGCACCGCGAGGGTGAAGTCGGCCGGGCGCACCCGCACCGAGCGCAACTGGTCCACGAAGCCGACCAGCCGCGCGTGCCCGGTGTCCAAGGGGCGCCGACGCACTCTGTTGACCCCGCTGAGCAGCCGGCGGGCCGGGGCGATCAGCCACTCCGGGTGCTGCGCCACCAGGCGCACCAGGAACGCGACCGCCAGCGCGCCGGCCATGTAGCACAGCAGGGTGCGCCAGCTGCCGGTGCTGCGGGTCAGGATGCCGAAGACCGCGCCGATCACCACCAGGGCGCCCGCCGACAACACCCCGCTGAGCGCGATGCACCAGGAGGCGACCGCCGGCGAGGCGCCGTAGCGGCGCAGCGTCTGGAAGTTGAAGGCGGTGGAGAAGACCGGCCCGCCGGGCAGCGTCGCGCTCAGCGAGTGCGCCGCGTACGCCAGCGCCACGTGCCGGCGGACCGGGACCCTGGTGCCGGCGCCGCGCAGCAGAGCCTGCTGCATCCGGGCGTAGGTGCCCATCGAGGCGATCTCGGCGATCACCGCGCCGGCGACCCAGTTCCACGCGGGGGTGCGGAGCTGGTCGACGGCCTCGGCCAGCGACGACCAGCCGAGGACCAGCTCGACGCCGAGGATGGCGACGATGACGGCCACCACGGCCGGCGGGCGGCGCCACCACGCCGGCGGTGCGGTGTCCTCCGAAGCGACCATCGCCGATCATCGTCGCACCATCCGCGCCGGCCGGCAGGTCGTTTCAGCGGGTGTAGGCGACCAGGTCCAGGCCCTTGAGCGCGGCCGGCTCCCGCGCCCGCAACAGCAGGGTGAAGTCCGGGGCGAACAGGGAGAGCCGGCGTTTGCCGTCCTTGACCGAGCGGACCAGCAGGTTGCCGTCGGGCCCGAAGACGGCGCCGATGACCTTGCCGGAGACCGGCAGGTCGACGATGTCGCCGGTCACCGTGTCCAGCACCGCGTCCGCGGGCGCCGCAGCCGCATCCGTCGCCGCCGTCGGGTCCGCCGTGGCCGCCGAGAGCTGCACCGTCACCAGATCGCCGGTGGCGTCGACGCTGACCGGGCGGCAGGCGGCGCGGCCGTCCGAGTCGTCGGATTTCGGCACGGGGGTGCCGGACTGCGCGTTCGCGCCGGCCACCTCCAGCCCGCAGCCGGCGGTGGCGTAGACCAGCGTGGAGCCGTCGCCGGACCAGCGGAACTGCTGCCCGTCCAGGCCGTCGGGCAGCGGGGTCAGCGCGCCGGTGGCCACCTCCAGCACGCCCGGCTCGGCCGCGTCGATGAGCAGCCGGGCGCCGTCCGGGGACCAGGCCGGTGCCTGCGCCGCGGAGGTGGTGCCCTGGTAGGCCTGCCGCGGGTCGCCGCCGCGGGTGTCCGCCACCATGAGGTTGCCGTCCGCCACGTAGGCCAGCCGGGCGCCGTCCGGGGAGACGCCGACCGTGGCGTACGGCTGCGAGAGCACCGTCTCCGGCTGGTCGTCGCCGGGGCTCAGCCGGACGAGCCGCCCGTCGTCCGCCGGGTCGGCGTAGAAGACGTGCCCGGCCAGGTCGCCGATGGCCGTCGAGCGCGGGCTCGTCGTGGTGCCGGGCGGGCGCGGGCGGGGGCGGGAGGACGGGCCGCCCTGCACAGGTCTCGACTGCTCGGCCGCGGTGTCGGCGACGCGCGACGCGGCCGATGCCGAGGCCGAGGGCACCGGCGGGGCGCCGGCCACCGGGGCGGCCGGCGGCGGACCGGACTGCGGCAGCTGCCACAGGCCGCTGCCCAGCAGCGCCAGGGCGACCACGGCCGCCGTCGTACCGATCGCGGCCTCGCGCCGGCCGATGCGGCGCGAACGGGCCAGCGAGCGCTCGTACAGGTCGGTCGGAGCGACCGTGTCGGCCAGCTCGCGCAGCTCGTCGCGGAGCGGATCGGGCCTGGTCATCGGCCGGCCTCCCGCGCGTCGGCCAGCAGCCGCAGATCGGGCACCAGCGTGCGGAGCCGCTCCAGGCCCCGGGCGCACTGGGTCTTGACCGTGCTGACCGAGACGCCGAGCATCTGGGCCGCCTCAACCTCGGTGTGGTCCTCGAAATACCGCAGCACGATCACCGCGCGCTGCTTCGGGCTCAGCGAGAGTAACGCCCGCCGCAGGGCAACCCGGCGGACGGCGGCCTCGGCGGGATCTTCGGTGCTGCCGCCGTGCTGGTCCAGGCCGTCGCCGGGCAGGGACTCGGCGACCTTCGGCCGCCGCCAGAAGGAGACCTGGGCGTGATACATGACCTTGCGGGCGTACGCCTCGGCGTTGCTCGGCCGCTCCAGCCGCGACCAGGCCCGATGGGTGCGTGCCAGCGCCTCCTGCACGAGATCCTCGGCGAGATGCTGGTCGCCGGTCAGGAGGAACGCCGACCGGAGCAGCGCGTGCGAACGCTCACGAACGAAATCCGCATAGGCACGGTCGTGGGCGTCGTCCATACCCCGCTGTCCGATCGGCGTCCGGAAAGAGTCGTGAGCGTACTGCGACCGGTCAATCGCCGCGTCAATGCTCACGTCGTCCCGTCCGCGCGATGTGGTGGGAAGCGTCAGCCGGTGCCCCCCGTTATCACCAGCCCCGGCTGACGCGCGTACGTCAGCTAGACGCGCGGCGGCCGGGCGGCGGGTGACAGGCCGTTCGGCTGATTCGATCTAGCCGAACGGTCAGGTAGGTGGTCCCGGGGCGTTGACAGTCGGTGGTCCCGTCGGTACAACAAACCGCGACTCGTCCCCGTCCAGCTTCCTGTTAGGAGCGCACCTGTGGCCGAGCAATACGCACCGGCCACGGAGGACTCCGGCGTCAAGGCCCGGGTGCAGCGCTTCGGCGGTCATCTCGCGGGCATGGTGATGCCCAACATCGGGGCCTTCATCGCCTGGGGTCTGATCACCGCCCTCTTCATCCCGTCCGGCTGGCTGCCGAACGAACGGTTCGCCGCGCTGGTCGATCCGATGGTGCACGTGCTGTTGCCGATCCTGATCGGATACACCGGCGGCCGGATGGTGCACGGCCAGCGGGGTGCCGTCGTCGGCGCGGTGGCGACCATCGGCATCGTGGTCGGCGCCGATGAGCCGATGTTCTTCGGCGCGATGATCGTCGGTCCGCTGGCCGCCTACGCCATGCGGCTGGTGGACCGGGTCACCGCCGACCGGATCCGCCCCGGCTTCGAGATGCTGGTCGACAACTTCACCGCCGGCATCGTCGGCGGGCTGGCGGCGCTCGCCGGGGTCGTCGCGATCGGACCGGTCATGCGGGTCTTCACCCAGGCCGCGGGCGACGGTGTCGAGTTTCTCGTCGAGCATCACGTGCTGCCCGGCGCCGCGGTGCTGATCGAGCCCGCCAAGGTGCTCTTCCTGAACAATGCCATCAACCACGGGGTGCTCGGCCCGCTCGGTGTCGCCGAGTCCGCCGATACCGGCAAGTCGATCCTGTTCATGCTGGAGACCAACCCGGGGCCCGGCTTCGGCATCCTGCTGGCGTATCTGCTCTTCGGCCCGCGGTCGTTGCGGCCCAGCGTGCCGGCCGCGATGGTGATCCAGTTCCTCGGCGGCATCCACGAGATCTACTTCCCGTACGTGCTGATGAAGCCGGTCATGCTGCTCGCGGCGATCTGCGGTGGTGCCGCCGGGATCGTGACCTTCATGTTCACCGGCGCCGGTCTGGTCGCCACCCCGTCGCCGGGCAGCATCTTCGCCTACCTGGCCGAGACCCCGCGCGGCGGCTATCTCGGCGTGCTCGCCGGGGTTGTGGTGGCGGCCGCGGTGTCCTTCGTGGTCGGCGCCGTGCTGCTCGGCTTCGGCCGGTCCGCCGGCGACGACGAGGCGGCGGCGGAGTGAGCAGCATCGACGGCAGCGCCGTCCGCAAGCTCGTGGTCGCCTGCGACGCCGGCATGGGCAGCAGCGTGATGCTCGCCGGGCAGCTCCGCCGCGAGCTGCGCAAGCTGCCGGTGGTCGTGGAGCACCACCCGGTCGCCGCGATCCCCGCCGACGCCGACGTGGTGCTCTGCCAGGCGGGACTGGCCGCGCGGGCCCGTTCCGGGGCGCCCGGCGCGGTCGTCGTCGGCTTCCGGTTGTTCCTGGGCGATCCGCGGGTCGCCCAGGTCGTCGCCGCGGTCAAGAGCGGCGGCCCGGTCGTCGGCACGCCGGGCGGTTGAGCATGCTCGGCTCCATGCCGACCGAACACGTCGTCGCCATGCTCGGGGCGTCGCCGCCGCAGCGCGCGGTGATGGCGCTGCTCTCGATGCCGAAGGAGCGGATCGCCCGGCTGCTCGGTGTCATGGACGGCAGGCTGATCGCGCGGCTGCTCATCGCCGCCGACCCGGGCCGGCGGGCGAGCCTGCTGCGCCACCTGGACGACACCCGGCTCGCCGCCGAGCTGGCGCTGCTGCCGATGATCGAGGCCGCCTCGGTGCTGGCCGTGCTGCCACCCGAGCGGGCCCGGAGCCAGCTCGACCTGGTCGGCGTCGAGTATCTCGGCACGCTGCTGGACGCCATGCCGGCTGCGCAGCGGCGCCGGCTCGCCGCCGTGCTCGATCCGCGGCGCCTGCCCGACCTGCGCCGGGTCGGCTTCGAGAAGGCGGTCATCGAGTCGCTGGGCCGCACCGCGGCCGGCCTGCGGTGGGTGCCCGACGAGCCGGGCAGCAACCTGATCGCCGCCGTCTTTCAGCGGATGTTCGGGATTTCGCTGTGTTATGTGGATGATGGTCCGCTTCATCCCGGTCCGGTCGACCGGGCCCGGCGGGTCTTCGCGGGTCGGCGAGTGGACGGGATCCTCATCATTTCCAACGGAGCGCCAAGCGCCCCGGCCGCCGAGTTGGTCGCCGCCGTCTGTCACGGTGACACCCCCGCACTGGTGGCGACGTGGGAATCCGGCGACAATGACGGCGTGCTGGGACGCGCCCTGGTCAGGCTGGCCGGATGACCATCAATATCCGACCCGTGCTCGCGGAGCGCGGGGTGCGGCTGACCGAGGTCGCCGCCGACCGGGTGGCCGCGATCCATCGCTGCGCGGACGTGCTCGAGGAGCTCGGCGCGGTGCACCCGACCTACCGGGAGGCGATGCTGGACAGGGAGTGGGCGATGTCCACCTACGTCGGCGAGGGCGTGGCCATTCCGCACGGCCTCGACGTCTCCCGGGTCCTGGTCCGGCGCGACTCGCTCGCGGTGTTGCGCTTCCCGGACGGCGTCGACTGGGACGGTCACCGGGTCAGCATGTGCGTCGCGATCGCGGCCCGCGGCGACGGCCACGTCGCCCTGCTGAGCGCGCTCGCCGAGGTGCTGCTCGACCCCGACCGGGCCAGGGCGCTGCGCGAGGCCGCCGATCCGGCGGCCGTCGTGCGGATGCTGCACCCGGTGGCGCAGCCATGATCCGGACGGTGCTGCTGGGCGGCCGGGCCGGGCTGCACCTGCGCGCGGCCTCGCGGATCGCCGACGCCGCGGCCCGCCAGCCGGCGCCCGTCACGGTCCGCACCGCGCAGCGACCGGCGGCGGTGCCCGCCGACAGCGTCCTCTCGCTGCTCAGCCTGGGCGCGCTCTGCGGCACGGAGCTGATCCTCGAGGCGTACGGGCCGGGCGCGGCCGCCGCCCTGGAGAGCCTGGCCCGGCTGCTCGCGATCGACCCGGATGTGGCCGGTGCCTGAGCTGCTGCGCGGCCTCGGTGCCAGCGCCGGTACGGCCGTCGGGCCGGCGTACCGGCTGGCCGATCCGCCGCGCCTGCCCGCGCCCCGGACGGTCACCGACCCGGTTGCCGAGACCCGGCGGGCGTTCGCGGCCGTGGACGCGGTCTGTGACGAGATCGGCCGGCGGGCGGCGGCCGCCGCCGATCCGACGAGCGCCGAGATCCTGCGGGTCCAGGCGGCGCTGGCCGGCGACCGCACCCTGCGCGAGGGCATCGCCGCCGCCGTACGGGTGGGGCACGAGGCCCCGCACGCGGTCGCCACCGTCCTGGCCGACCACCGCGCCGTCCTGCTCGCGGCCGGCGGCTCGCTCGCCGCCCGCGCGGCCGACCTGGACGACCTGCGGGACCGGGTGGTCGCGCACTGCCTCGGGCTGCCGATGCCGACCCTGCCGGATCCAGGCTGCCCGTACGTGCTGGTCGCCGTCGACCTGGCGCCGGCCGACGCCGCGCTGCTGGACCCGAAACGGGTGCTCGCCGTGGTCACCTCCGCGGGCAGCTTCGTCAGCCACACCGCGATCCTGGCCCGCGCCCGTGGCCTGCCCACCGTGGTGGCGTGCGGCCGGGCGCTGGAGATCGGTGACGGCACGGTCGTCACTGTCGACGGCACCGCGGGCCGGGTGTCGGTCGGTGCCTCCGGCGACGTCCCGGCCGCCTCGGTGTCACCCGCCGCGCCGGCCGGTGAGCTGCGCGGCAGCACGGCCGACGGGCACCGTGTCGCGCTGCTGGCCAACATCGGCAGCGCGGCCGAGCTCAGCGGCGTCGCGGTCGAGGGAGTCGGGCTGTTCCGCACCGAGCTGCTCTTCCAGCACCACCTCGATCCGCCGACGATGGCCGAGCAGGTCGAGGCGTACGCGGAGGTCTTCGCCGTGGTGGGCACCCGGCAGGTCGTCGTCCGCACGCTGGACGCCGGCTCGGACAAACCGCTGCCGTTCCTGCACGAGCTCGACGAGCCGAACCCGGCGCTCGGCATCCGCGGCCTGCGGGTGGCCCGGCGCCGGGTCGACATCCTGAAGACCCAGATCGCCGCGATCGCCGCGGCGGCCCGCGGGTCGGCGGCGCGGGTCGCGGTGATGGCGCCGATGGTCACGACGGTGGCGGAGGCGGCCCAGTTCACCGCGCTGTGCCGCGACGCCGGCCTGTCGACGGTCGGCGTCATGATCGAGGTGCCGGCGGCCGCCGTCCGGGCCGCCGAGATCCTGCAGGCCGTCGACTTCCTCAGCGTCGGCACCAACGACCTGAGCCAGTACGCGTTCGCCGCCGACCGGCGCAGCGGCGAGCTGGCCGATCTGCTCGACCCGTGGCAGCCGGCGCTGCTGTCGCTGATCGCCCTCTGCGCGGCGGCGGGCGAGGCCCTGGGCCGGCCGGTCGGGGTGTGCGGGGAGGCGGCCGCGGATCCGGCCTTCGCGGTGGTGCTGACCGGCCTGGGCGTGACCAGCCTGTCGATGTCGCCCGCGGCCGTCCCGGCGGTCCGCGCCGCGCTGGCGGCGCATACTGTGGACGAGTGCCGCGCGGCGGCCCAGCAGGCGCTCGCGGCCGGTGATCCGGTCACCGCCCGCGCCGCGGTCACCCGCGTGTGAGCCCTCGCTCCCAGCAACCATTCAGCCTGACTTGTTAGCTTCTGCCCGACCTGTCAGTCCTGGGTAAGGGGTGTTCGTGGGCTTCAAGAAGATGCTGGGTGCCTTCGGCGTGGGCGGCCCGAGTGTCGACACCGTGCTGACCGACGCGAACGGGCGGCCCGGCGGCACGCTGGCCGGACACGTCAACCTGGTCGGCGGCAGTCACGACGTGGAGATCGAGCACATCACCCTGGGCCTGGTGACCCGGATCGAGGTCGAGGGCGGCCAGGGCGAGTACGGCGCCACCAGCGAGTTCCACCGCGTCGGGGTCAGCGGTCCGCTGCGCCTGGCGGAGAAGCAGGAGCTGTCCCTGCCGTTCCAGATCGAGCTGCCCTGGGAGACGCCGATCACCGCCGTCTACGGCCAGCACCTGCGCGGCATGACGATGGGCGTACGGACCGAGGTGGCCATCGCCCGCGCCGTGGACAAGGGCGACCTGGACCCGATCGCGGTGCACCCGCTGCCGGTGCAGGAGCGCATCCTCGAGGCGTTCGCCCGGCTGGGCTTCCAGTTCAAGAACGCCGACCTGGAGTACGGCCGGATCGCCGGCGTGCATCAGACCCTGCCGTTCTACCAGGAGATCGAGTACTACCCGCCGGCCCAGTACGCGCGCGGCGTCAACGAGGTCGAGCTGACCTTCGTGACCAACCCGCACACCGTCGAGGTGGTGCTGGAGTTCGACAAGCGCGGCGGCATGTTCAGCGCCGGGCGCGACACGTACGGCCGCTACACCGTTCCGCACGCCGACGCGGACACCGCCGACTGGGCGCAGGTCGTCGACGGCTGGGTCCGCGAGGCGGTCTCCCACCACCAGAGCCACGGCGCGCCCGCGTACGGCGGCGGCCACGGCCACGGCCGGGGACACGGCTCCGGAATGGGTGGCATGGTCGCCGGGGTCGCGGGTGGCATGGCGGCGGGCTACCTGGCCGGCGAGGTCATGGAAGAGGCCTTCGAGGACGACGGCGGCGAGGAATAGTAGCTAGCGTGGTCTGGGCATCGGTCTTGACGGAAGGACTGCTATGGCCCGCCCCCGGATCGTCATCGTCGGAGCCGGTTTCGCCGGCTTCCAGGCCGCCCGCACGCTGTCCAAGGCAGCCCGTGGCGCGGCGGAGATCGTCATCGTCAACCCCACCGACTATTTCCTGTACCTGCCGCTGCTGCCCGAGGTGGCCGCCGGGATCCTCGAGCCGCGGCGGATCTCCGTCTCGCTGGCCGGGGTGCTGCCGGGAGTCAAGGTCATCCTCGGTGAGGTGGACGGCTTCGATTTCGACGCCCGTACGCTGTCCTACCTCGACCCGGAGGGAGGCAAGAGCAGCCTCGGTTACCACCGGCTGGTCATCGCCGCCGGCAGCGTCAACAAGCTGCTTCCGGTGCCCGGCGTCACCGAATACGCGCACGGCTTCCGCGGCATCCCCGAGGCGCTGTTCCTGCGCGACCACATCACCCGGCAGATCGAGATGGCCGACACCGCCACGGACGAGGCCGAGCGCGCGGCCCGCGCCACGTTCGTCGTGGTCGGCGCCGGCTACACCGGTACGGAGGTGGCGGCCCAGGGCGTGCTGTTCACCGAGGCGCTGACCCGGCGCCGGGGCGGCCTCAAGGGCAAACCGCGCTGGTTGCTGCTCGACACCGCCGAGCGGGTGCTGCCGACGCTGGACACCCGGCTCGGCGCCGCCGCCGACAAGGTGCTCCGCGAGCGGGGCGTCGAGGTGCTGCTCAAGAGCTCGGTCCAGCAGGCCACCGCGCACGGCGTGCACCTCAGCGACGGCTCGTTCGTGGCCACCAAGTCACTGATCTGGTGTGTCGGCGTACGCCCGGACCCGCTGGTCGCCGACCTCGGGCTGGCGACCCAGCAGGGCCGGCTGGTCGTCGACGAGTTCCTCAACGTGCCGGGTCACCCGGACGTGTACGCCTGCGGGGACGCGGCGGCCGTGCCCGACCTGACCCGCCCGGGCGAGATCACCGGCATGACCGCCCAGCACGCCAGCCGGCAGGGCGCCACGGTCGCCAAGAACATCGCCGCCTCGTACGGCTACGGCCGGCGCCGTGCCTACAAGCACCATGACCTCGGCTTCGTGGTGGACCTCGGCGGGCTCGACTCGGCGGCGAACCCGCTCGGCGTGCCGCTGTCCGGCCTGCCCGCCAAGGTCGTCACCCGCGGCTACCACCTGCTGTCGATGCCGGGCAACCGGGTGCGGGTCGCCACGGACTGGCTGCTCGACGCGGTGCTGCCCAACCAGGGCGTCCAACTCGGACTCGTGGCGGCCGGCGCGGTGCCGCTGGACAGCGCCTTTCCGCAGGCCATGCCCGACACCGGCAGCACCGGGGAGCGAGCGCCCGCGGGGGATTAGTCCGAAGGGTCACCATGATCGGCCGACCGGCGCGGGTGGTTGATTAACCTCGCAAATGCTCCACAAGTAATAATTCGGACATGCGATCTCGTTCTCTCGTCGTCCCCGCGATTCTCGTCGGCCTGCTCGCCGGCTCCGTTTCGGATGCGGCCTCGACTCAAGAGTCCTTCGTGGTGGTGGCGGTGACTCAGGCGACCGCCGGGGGGACCCGTGGTCGCGCGGTACGGCTTCGACGGCGGCCGGTCCAGCTCGATGGCCGACGAGTCCGGCAACGGCCACACGCTCCGGCTGATCACCGGCAACGGCGGCACGGTGAGCACGGTCCGGCACGGTGCCGGCCACGCCCTGCGCTTCCCGGCCAAGTGCACCGGCAAGAAGGCGTGCCCGCACGCGGCGCTGCAGAGCCCCAGCTCCGCGAACCTCAATCCGGGCACCCGGCCGATCTCGTACGGGGCCAAGGTGCTGCTGCCCCGGGGCCAGACCAGCAAGGGCCAGAACGTCGTGCAGAAGGGCTACTCCGCCACCAGCAGCCAGTACAAGCTGCAGGTGGACGGCGCCGCCGGCCGGGCGAGCTGCGTGCTCGTCGGCGCGCGGCCCGGGATCAAGCTGGTCACCAGCTCGGTTTCGGTCGCCGACGGCACCTGGCACGCGGTGGAGTGCCGGCGCACCGCGAGAGCCCTGACGGTGCTGGTGGACGGCGCGGTGCGGGGCAACCGGGCGCTCGTGGCTGGCCTGTCGGTCGCCAACGACCGCCCGCTGAGCATCGGCGGCAAGGGCGCCTACTTCGACAACGACCAGTTCCAGGGCACGCTGGACGATGTCTGGGTCCGGATCGGCTGACCGCCCGGCCCTGCGCGTTACTTCGGGGTTCGCAGGCCGGCGGCCATCGCGCCGACGAGTTGGGCGTCCTCGGTGTCGCCGGAGAGCTCCCAGGCGAATGCGCCACCGAGACCCTTGCTGCGGGCGTACGCCATCTTGGTCTTGATTGTCTCGGGGGTGTCGTAGCCCCACCACTGGCCGCGGCAGAGCGCGTAGGCCGTCCCGCCGATCGTCCCGGTGGGCGGGCAGGTCTCGCGCAGCACCGAGTAGTCCTCCATGCCCCGCTCGTAGCTGCCCGGCGCGGGCCCGGTGCCCCTGCTCCCGGGGGCCGCCGTGCCGACACCCGTCCACCCGCGACCGTAGAAGCCCACGCCGAGCAGCACCTTGGCGGCCGGCACCCCCGAGGCGAGCAGCTCGCTGATCGCGGCGTCGGTGGTCGCGGAGTCGCGCGGGATGCCCGGGTATGCGGTGAGCGGCGAATGCGGCGCGGTCGGCCCGGTGCCCGCGCCGGTGCCGGTGCCGAAGAAGTCGTAGGTCATGGCGCTGAGCCAGTCGGCGCCGCGGGCCGCGGCGGCGTAGTCGGTGGCAGCCAGCTTGCCGAGGCCGCCCGGCACCGCGGCCGTGATCAGCCGCTCCGGGCCCAGCTCCGCACGCAGCGCCGTGACCAGGGCGGCCAGGGCTCCCGGCCCGCTCTTGTCGCAGACCAGCCCGCAGGCGTTCGGGTATTCCCAGTCGATGTCGATGCCGTCGAAGAGGTCGGCCCAGCGGGAGTCGGTGAGCAACTCGCGGCACGACGCGGCGAACGCGCGCGGGTCGCCGGCCGCCGCGGTGAAGCCCGTCGAGCCGGTCCAGCCGCCGAAGGACCAGATCACCTTGAGGCCGGGGTGCCGCGCCTTGAGCTTGCGCAGCTGACCGAAGGTGCCGCGCAGCCCACGGCCCGGGACGTCGGCGACACCGTCGACACTGTCCGCCGCCGCGATCGGCTTCTCGTAGTCGGCCCACTTGTCGCCGACGGCGCAGCCGCCGTCGGCGACCTTGCCGAAGGCGTAGTTCAGGTGGGTGAGCCCGGCCGCCGCGCCGCTGGTCTCGACGTCGCGGACCTGGTAGTCGCGGCCGTAGACGCCCCAGCCGGTGAAATAGCCGACGACGCGCTGCGCGGCGGTGGCCGGCTTTTCCTTCGCCGGTGCGTCGCAGGCCCCGGTCAGCAGCAGCGCCGCAGCCAAGGCGACGGGTACGACCCGCATGCGGGCCTCCCCAGTCCCTCGCCGAGAGGTGAACCTATCGCGACGGCGACGGCGAAACCTCGCTCGCTAACCCGATCGTGTAGTCCTCGATCGTGTAACACTCCTCGTCGTCGATGGCGCTGGACCGATCGATCTCGATCTTGGTGGGATGGGCGTCGCCGGGGTCCCGCTCGATCTTCACCATGCCCGTACCCTCGCTGCGGGCGCTCTCGGCCTGCGCCTCGAGCTGTCGCAGCGTCGGAACCAGGTCGGCGACGCGCAGCATCAGCGCCCGTCGCGCGGAGTCGTCGAGGCCCTCGGCGCGCACCACCTTGTCGTCCTGCACGGTGACCTGGAACCGGCCGATGAGCGCGCGCTCGCCGCACTGGGAGTCGAGGGTGAAGCCGTACTTGGCCGGCACCGTCCAGGTGGCCGGTGCCGACGCCTCCTCCATGATGTTGGGCTCATTGCCACACGCGCCGGTCAGCGTGAGCAGCAGCATTGCGGGCAGAACCGTCTTGATGCGCATATCGGCTCCGACGAGCGCGCCGAGCTCTCGGTTCCGACCGTACGGGGTGAGTGGCGTTCGCTACGTGGTGAGCGGGAGCCGCACCTGCTGTGCGATCGTTTTCTGGTGGCCGTAAGCACAGGGGACAGCCCGCGGGATCCCGTGCGGCTTCCCGGCGTCCGGAGCCGCCGGGCGGAGCTGCGCGCACTGTTCGCCTGGCCCCGGGTCATCGACCGCGCCCGTGCCGTCTTCCGCAGCGCGCTCACCACCTTCGTCGTGCTGACCTTCACCCTGTGGCTGATGCCCGGGGTGCGCAGCACGGACGTCATCGACACGCTCGGACTGGTGCTACTGGTCGCCGCCACCGGCGCGGTGCTGCGTCCGCTGCTGCTCGCCGGCGTGGTCGCGCTGGGCGGCTGGGGAGCGATGCTGCTCGGCGTCACCGCCCAGGTCATCGTGATGGTGGTGGCGCTGGAGCTGGATCCGTCCAAGCGGCTCAGCGGCTGGCCGACGGTCGGGGTCGCGGCGCTGCTGGCGGTGATCTGCGCGGCGATACTCGACTGGATGGCCGACAGCGGCACCGAGGACACCTTCGTCAAGGAGGCCCGCCGGCTGATGCGCGGCATCCGGCGCCGCCAGGCCCGGCAGAGCGGCGGGCGGCTGCTGACGTTGCGCCGGCCGCCGCAGGGCACCGAGCCCGGCCTGCTGATGGTGCAGCTCGACGGGGTCAGCGAGCCGGTGCTGCGCTGGGCCGTGCGCGCGGGCAACCTGCCGACCATCGGGCGCTGGCTGCGCACGGGCACGCACGCGATGCGCGGCTGGCACACCGGACTGCCGTCGACCACCCCGGCCGCGCAGGCCGGCATCCTGCACGGCGCCTCCCGGCAGATCCCGGGCTTCCGCTGGTACGAGAAGCCGGCCGGCCGGCTGATGGTCTCGAACCGGCCCCGGGACGCGGCGATGATCGAACCGCGGCTCTCCGACGGGCGGGGGCTGCTGCGCGACGGCGGCGTCAGCATCGGCAACGCGTTCTCCGGCGACGCGTCGATCAACCTGCTCACCGTCAGCCACGCCGCGCTGCCCGGCCGCTCGGCCCGCGGCTGGGCGGCCTTCATGGCCAGCCCGTTCGGCTTCACCCGGGCCCTGGTGCTCGGCGTCGGCGAGGTCTTCACCGAGCTGCACCAGGCCAGGCTGCAGCGCCGCCGCAACCTGCAGCCCCGGGTCAGCCGGTCCGGCGCGTTCCTGGCGCTGCGGCCGGCCTCGATGCTGCTGCGCGACGTCAACGTCTCGCTGATCGCCGAGCAGATGGCCCGCGGCGCCCCGGCCGTCTACTGCGACCTGGTCGACTACGACGAGGTGGCGCATCACGCCGGCCCGGCCCGGCCGGAGTCGATGCGGCAGCTGGAGAGCCTCGACCGGATGCTCGGCGTGATCGAGCGGCTGGCACCGGAGGCGGCCCGGCAATACCGGATCGTGGTGCTCTCCGACCACGGTCAGAGCCAGGGCGCCACGTTCCGGCAGCGCCACGGTGAGACCCTGAAGCAGGCGGTCGAGCGCTTCTCCGCGCCGGATTCCACCGACGCGCCGTCGACGCCGGCCGAGGCCGAGGCCACCGCGGAGCCCGGCTTCCCGCCGTCCCCGGTGGCGCCGCTGCTCGTCGTCTCCTCGGGCAACCTGGCGCTGATCTATCTGACCCGGTTTCCGCAGCGGCTGGACAGGGCCGCCATCGACCGGGAATATCCGCAGCTCATCACCGGCCTGGCCGGGCACCCGGGCGTCGGCCTGGTGATCGTCGACGACGGTGGGCCGGTGGCGATCGGGGCGACGGGCAATCACCGGCTCGTCGACGGCACGGTGCAGGGCGTCGATCCGCTGCTGCCGTACGGGCCGCATGCCCGGGCTGACCTGCTGCGGCACCAGGAGGCCGCGCACATCGGCGACCTGGTGCTGATCAGCTCGGTCGACCCGGTCACCGACGAGGTGGCGGCGTTCGAGGAGCTGGTCGGCTCGCACGGCGGGCTCGGCGGCTGGCAGACCGACGCGATGCTGGTGCACCCCGCCGAGTGGCAGATCACCCAGGGCGACCTGACCGGCCCGGACGCCGTGCACCGGCAGCTCGTCGAGTGGCTGGCGGCGCTCGGCCTGCGCACCCAGACGGCGGCCCAGGACGAAGTGGCCGCGGGGGAGCGGCTCGAGCTGGCCGACCTGGCACCGCATGGTGTGGAGCAACTTTCGCCGAGCCGCGACGGTTAGACCCATGTGCGTTTCTTCCAGTTTGTGCGTAGTTCCCGGCGTGCCTCCCTCCGGCTGCTGCTGACCGCCGGGGCGGCGGCCGCAGTCGTCGTCGCCTCCGGGGTGGTCCCGGCCCGGGCGATCAGCGCCAGCCCGGAGAAGGCCCCACTCTTCAACGGCTCCGTGTACGCGGTCGCGTACCGCGGCAGCACCGTCTACGTCGGCGGCTCCTTCACCAGCGTCGGCTGGGGCGGGCGCAGCTACGACCGGCAGCGGCTGGCGGCGTTCGACGCGTCCTCCGGCGCGCTGCTGAACTGGTCGCCCGCCGCCGACGCCACCGTCCGCGCCCTCGCGGTCAGCGGCTCCTCGGTCTACGCCGGTGGCGACTTCCACCGGGTCTCCGGCTGGCGGCGGGACGCGCTGGCCCGGATCGACGCGTTCTCCGGCGCGGTGGGCAGCTTCTCGCATGCGGTGACCGGGGCGCCGTACGCCCTGGCGGCCGGCAACGGCCGGCTGTACGTGGGCGGCAGCTTCGCCTCGGTCGACGGCACCGCCCGCCGCAACCTGGCCGCGTTCTCGCTGACCGGCGGCGGCCTCGACCGCACCTGGCAGGCCGCCGCCGACGACTCGGTGCACGCGCTGGCGCTGTCCGGCTCGCGGGTCTACGCCGGCGGCGCCTTCCACAAGATCAACGGGGTGACCGGCACGCTACGGATCGCCGCTCTCTCCGCCACCAGCGGCGGGGTGTTCAACGCCTTCCGGCCGAACGCGCCGGCGCAGGTCAACGCGCTGGCCACGGACGCTAACGGCGTCTACGCGGCCACCGGCGGCCAGGGCGGCAAGGTGCTCGCGTACTCCGGCGGCGGCGTGGTCCGCTGGACCCGGACCTTCGACGGCGACACCGTGGCCGTCGCCACGCTGGGCGGGACCGTCTATGTGGGCGGACACTTCGACCGGGCCTGCCTGACCAACCGCAACGGCAGCCAGGGCGCCTGCACCGACGGCGCGGTGAACCGGGTCAAACTCGCCGCGATCGACACCCGCGGCGGCCTGACCCCATGGGCCCCGCAGGCGAACGGCGTGATCGGCGTCCGTGCCCTGGCGGTCGACCGTCCCCAGGGCACGATCGCGGCGGGCGGCGACTTCACCACGATCAACAGCCAGAACCGCAAACGCCTGGCCTTCTTCGACTAGCGCCCGGCATGACACCCGCCTCAGACCTTTTTCCGGTACGCCCGCAGCGCCAGCGGCATGAACACCACCACGAAGCCGGCGCACCAGGCGAGCGTCCACCACACGTGGTTGTCGATCGGGGAGCCGAGGAAGAGTCCGCGCACCGCACCGACGAGGTGGGTCAGCGGGTTCACGTCGACGAAGCCCTGCATCCAGCCCGGCAGCGTGCTGGTGCCGACGAACACGTTGGACGCGAAGCTCAGCGGCATGATCAGGGCGAACATCAGGCCCTGGACGGCGCCCGGGGTGCGGACCTTCATCGAGACGTAGACCGGCAGCCAGCTCAGGCACAGCGCGAAGAGCACCGCCAGCGCGCAGCCCGCCGCCGCGCTCAGCGGGTCGGTGGTGATCCGGAAGCCCATCACGTAGCCGATCGCCAGGGTGGAGAGCGTGACGATCACGTACCGGACGATGTCGCCGAGGACCGCGCCGAGCAGCGGTGCCGAGCGCGGCACCGGCAGCGAGCGGAAGCGGTCGAAGATGCCCTTGGCGATGTCGGTGTTGAGGTTGACCCCGATCGCGATGCAGCCGGTCGCGATGGTCTGCGCCAGGATGCCGGGCAGCAGGAACTGCAGGTAGTCGTGGGTGGAGCCGGCGACCGCGCCGCCGAAGACGTAGACGAAGATGATCAGGAACAGCACCGGCTGCAGCGTCACGTCGATGAGCGCCTCGGGGGTCCGGGCCGTCTTGATCAGGCTGCGTTTGGCGAGGGCGAGGGAGTGCCGCAGGAGCCGGAACGGCCGTGGGTTCGGCTGCACCGCCGCGGGCATCACCGGGCGGCTGGTCCGGGGGTTGGTGAGCGTCGTGGTCATGCCGCCACCCCTTCCTCGATCTCGGTGCGCCCGGTGAGGGTGAAGAAGACCTCGTCGAGGCTGGGCAGGTGCAGGGCGAGCTCGGTGACCGCGACTCCGGCCGCGGCGAGCCGGGCGACCGCCTCGGTCATCGCGGCGTCGTCCGCGACCGGCACGGCGAGCATGCCCTTGCGGATCTCGTCGGCCGGGGCGCCGGAGGACACCTCGGCGAGGATCGCGGCGGTGAGTTCGAGCTGCGTCGAGTCGGTCGGGCGTACCGAAAGGGTCTGGCCGCCGACCACCCGCTTGAGCCCCTCGGGGGTGTCGTGGGCGATGACCCGGCCGTGGTCGATGACCGTGATCTTGTCGGCGAGCGCGTCGGCTTCCTCGAGATACTGGGTGGTCAGCAGCACCGTCGAGCCGGCGGTCACCAGCGAACGGACCACGTCCCACATGTCCTCGCGTTTGGCCGGGTCCAGGCCGGTGGTCGGCTCGTCCAGGAAGATCACGTCGGGGGAGCCGACCAGGCTCGCGGCCAGGTCGAGGCGGCGGCGCATGCCGCCGGAGTAGGTCTTGGCCTGCCGGCCGGCGGCGTCGGTCAGGTCGAACCAGTCGAGCAGCTCGGCGGCCCGCCGGCGGGCGCCGGAGCGGCCCAGGTCCAGCAGGGTGCCGAAGAGCTCCAGGTTCTGCCGGCCGGTCAGATCCTCGTCGACCGAGGCGTACTGACCGGTCAGGCCGATCACCTGACGGACCCGCTCGGCGTCGCGGACGACGTCGAAGCCGCTGATCCGCGCGCTGCCGGCGTCGGGGGTGAGCAGGGTGGAGAGGATGCGGACGGCGGTGGTCTTGCCCGCGCCGTTGGGGCCGAGGACGCCGAGCACGGTCCCCCGGGGCACTGCCAGGTCGACGCCCTGCAGGGCCTTCGTCGACCCGAAGTGCTTGACGAGGCCCTCGGCCTCGATCACCAGATCAGCTGTCATGCCGTCCAGCGTGCGCGTGCCCGCTGACACGGCACCGACACGGCGCCTACATGCCTCTGCGGTCGAGCTGACGCTGGATGACGTTCCAGTACCTGCCGGGCGCGACCCGGGCCAGCACGTCGGCCACCTTGGCCACCCGGGTGATGACCAGGCGGGGCTTGCGGGCCTGCACGGCCGCCACGATCAGCCGCGCGGCCTCCTCGGGCGGCATGGTCAGCGCCTTCTGGGTGAACTCGGCCGCCTCGGCCGCCTGCTTGCCGTCCGGGTCCGGCTCGGTGCGCCGGGCGCTGGTGGCGATGTTGGTCTTGATGCCGCCGGGGTGCACCACCGTCACGCCGACCTTGCCGGCCAGCTCGTGCCGCAGCGCCTCGGAGAAGCCGCGTACGCCGAACTTGCTGGTCACGTAGGCGACCTGGGTCGGGGGCGCGATCAGGCCGAAGAGGCTGGAGATGGTGACCACGTGGGCGCCCGGGCGGCTGAGCAACTGCGGCAGGAAGGCCTTCGTCGTGCGGATCACGGCGTGCAGGTTGATCTCCAGCAGCCAGTCGAAGTCCTTCATGCTGACCTGCTCGAACGTGCCGCTCAGCGCCACCCCGGCGTTGTTGACCAGCAGGTCGGCGCCGCCGTGGCGCTCCGCGACCGTGGCCGCCAGGTCGAGCCGGTCGCCGCCGTCGGAGAGGTCGACCACGTGCGTGCTGACCTCTTTCGCGCCCAGCTCACGGGCCAGCGTGGCGACCCGCTCCAGGCCTTCGGCGTCCCGGTCCACCAGCGCGAGCACGGCCCGGCGCCGGGCCAGGTCGAGCGTCAGCGCGGCACCGATGCCGCTGGCCGCGCCTGTGATGACACACGTGCGCCCGGCGAATGCGAAGCGTTCCACGGTCATTCCCCCGTCCCTGGTCCCGGGGGAACATCATGTCACCGTCGTTGACAGTTGCCTCACGGCGCCGCGTTGAGCAGGTCCACCGCGCTGTGCTGGCAGCTGTGGTTGGTACCGGCGTACGGGCCGGCCCAGTGCGAGCCGTACGAGTCGATGCTGTCGCGGTCCGCGGCGTACGCACGATCGGCATTGCGCTGCAGGTAGGTGTTGTATGCCCCGCCGGCGGCCGAGTTCAGCACGCCTAGCCCGCGGATCGCCGCACCCTTGAAGGAGACCCCGTCGCCGCCGCAGGTATCGGGCTCGTTCGGCTCCCGCAGGATCCCGCCGGGCGACAGGTAGCTGCTGGTGGTCATCGCGTCGGCGATCCGGCGGGCGGTCGCCAGGGCGTTCGCGTCGCCGGTCAGCCTGTTCAGCTGCACCAGCGCGTTGATCAGCACGCCCTGGTTGTAGGTCCAGGTCACGTCGCCGTTGTTCTTGCAGGTGCCGAGGTTGATCCCGTCGTTGACCAGGTTCGAGCCGTTCAGCATGCCGGTGCCCTGGAACCAGGACCAGCCGGCCTGCGCGCGCTGCCGGTAGACCGTGTCATTGGCGATCCGCTGGGACAGGGCGGCGTTCAGCTGGATGTACAGGCTGTTCGGAATGGCATTCTTGACCGTCTTGTCGGTCCGCCAGTAGACGCCGCCACCGCACCTGCTGTCCCAGTAACTGAACATGTGGTCGGCGTCGGCCCGGGCGGTGTTCAGGTAGCGGCTGTCGCCGGTCACGTCGTACGCGGCCACCCAGGCCAGCCCCCACCAGCCGGTATCGTCGAGGTATTCGTTGCGGAACTGTCCCTGCCGGGCGTTCACGTTCTTGTCGTAAGTAGCCGCGATCGCG
>NZ_QHHV01000190.1:0-4561 GCF_003947245.1 Actinoplanes sp. ATCC 53533
TCATGTCACGGCGTAGCCAGCCGTCGTAGTCCTGCCAGGCGTTGGGGGTGAAGACGATGCGTAGGCTCACGCCGCTTCCTTGCCGGAGTCGTGTGCGGCGGAGTCGGGATCGAGTAGCGGATGTTCCTCAACCAGGCCGGCGTCGGCCTGCGCGATGCTCTCCAGCAGGCGGCGAGCGTTCGACGCTGAGCCGAGGACATGCAGTGTCTCCCTCATGGCGTTCCACTCGTCGAGGGAGACGATCACGACCGCCTTGCCGCCGCCGCGAGGGATGACGCATTCTTCGGCATCGTCGATCACCATGTCCACGACGGCTGCGAAGTTCTTGCGGACGTCGCTGATTGTCAGCACCTTCATGGTGGCTCCTCAAGCTTCGGCAGAGTACGTACGTCTGAGCGTACGCTCAGGTGTACGTCATGGCGAGTGCTCCAGATCGGCCGAGTATGACTCGCTGAGGGCCGCACGGAGCTTGCGTACTCCGTCCGCAGGGTGAGGCCCTCCTGTTCGCGGAAAGCGCGGATCGGAGGGCCTCGTCATGTCTGCTCCGGGGGGCCGAACCCCCGGAAACTCCGCGGCGGTGGTTGCGGAGAACTCAATTCGGGCTGGCGTAGCGCTTGCCGAGCAGCGCCGGGAGCTTGTGCACTTCCTCGGCGGGGTTCAGTAGGCAGTGAGCACCGACGTTCGTTGCTGCTCCTTCGCGGATCCGCTGAACATCGGTGACGCCGGCTTGCCGATGCGCGGCGCGCCATCTTCGCACCGTATCCGGCGCCAGTGCGGCGATCTCGATGGCCGGGAGTTCGGGAGGGCCTGGCCGGACCCTATGTAGAAAAACTAGCGTGGGTCGGCTACGGTGGCCCGCATGCCGAACCCGTTACGGGTGACCGCGGCCGTCTCCAAGGTGCTGGCCGTGTTCCTCGAAGATCCGGAGGCCGATCGCTACGGCCTGGAGCTGATGCGTGCCAGCGGGCATCCCAGTGGCACGCTCTACCCGATCCTGCTGCGGCTGCAGAACGCCGGCTGGGTCGTGGCGCACTGGGAGGACATCGACCCGGTCGTGGCCGGGCGGCCGGCCCGCCGCTACTACCGGCTCACGCAAGACGGCCGGGTCTCGGCGCGTACCGAGATCGCGGCGCTGCACGCCCAGCTGAACCGAGGCCTCGGCGCGGCGAAGCCGGCGACGAATCCCAGGACGGCGTGAGTGCGCGGGGCAGACGTGCGGATGGCAGACACGACCTGCCGCGACCGCCTGGCTGTGGACGGCCCCCTGGAAGGGATGTCGGCATGAATACTGTGGACCGACTCACCCGTTGGTGCCTGGCGCGAGCCGCCCGGCGTTGGCCTGCCGAGCTGCGCGAGGAAATGCGCGCGGAGTGGCTCGCCGAGTTGGCCGCGCTCGAGGCGGACCAGGGCAGGGCGAAGGAAAAGCTGGGGTACGCGCTCAGCCTGCTCGCCGCGCCGCCGATCCGGGACACGAATGGAGCGCCGCGCGGCTGGGGCGAGTCGCTCGCACCCGGCGCGCCCGCAGTCGGCCTGCTGGTCGCCGCGCTGATCACGCTTTCGGCGTCCAAGTACTCGTACGGCCTCGCCTCCTGGCTGCTCGGCCTGGCCGGCGTGGAGCCTGTCTCGTTCGGCGCCGAGTGGCTGACCTTCCTGGTGGGGGCCGTCATCATGCTGGCCTGGTGCCTCCTGGCCGGACGCTGGCTCGGTCGGCGTTGGCCGCTGTCGCGTGCCGGCCGGTTCGGTGAGGCCGGCCCGGCTGTGTTCGCGCCGGCTGTGTTCGCGCCGATCGTGCTGCTCGGCGCGCTCCCCGACGCGGAACCGCCGCACCTGCTCGGCGTGCTGGCCGGGCTGCTGATCTGGGCGCCCGGCACCGCGTCGGTCGGCGTCGCAGCGATTCGTGCGGCCGGACGGGGCCGGGCCGCAGCGCTGATGCTGCTCGGCGTGCCGCTGGTCAGTGCGCTCGCCGCGGTGGCGTCCACCATGCCGTTCGCGCTGAACAGCCAGAACGGGCCGGCCGCGATGGTGGCGTCCCTGACCATGGGCGAGGTGCCGCCGGAGTTCCAGGAGATCGTGAACGGGGTCAGCAGCCGCACGTTCTCGTACCAGGGCCCGTGGGGACTGTCGCTGGTCTGCTTTGCGGCTTTCACGCTGGCGTACGGCTTCGGCGCGCTCCGTCCGCGCCGGGGGTGGGTCGCGGCGCAGAATGTGGCCAGGGAGAGGGGGCCGATGCCGGTGGCCGTGGTCGTGGCCGGCGCCGGTGCGCTCGCCGTGGGCGTGATCGGCTGGGCGTACACGTTGGTCGTCCTCACGCCGGGAATGCAGGAGGTGTCCGCGGCCGCGCCGATGCCCGGCGGCGACGGCGAACTCTACATGTGGACCGCGGAGCTGCGCGCGACCACGATCCTGCTGGCCATGCTCGGCACGCTCGTCGCCACCGCGGACCGCCGCTTCGGCCCAGCTGCCACATTGCTGGTGGGCGCCGGACTGACGCTGGCGAACGCGGTGTTGAACCGGATGAACCTCACCGGACTGGGCGGCCTGCGGCTCGCGTTACTGGTCGGTGCGGTGCCGGTGGTCGCCGGCTGGATCGTGGCCGGGCGTGCGCTGCGCGGCGGGCCATCCGGCGCCTCGTTGCGCCGCGTCACGGTCGGCGTGCTGGTGACCGCGAGCGTGCTGCCCCTGATCACGCTGCAGGGCACGCCGGGGGTGAACCATCCATTCCTGCCGATCGGCCTGACGGTGACCACGATCGGCCTGGCGGTGGCCGGCATGCTCCTCGCGATCGTCCCGACCCTCGCGCTCAGCCGCCGCCCGGTGCCCGTCTGGGCTGCGATCCTGCTGGTCGTGGCCCCGATCGCGTTGACTGTCGGTGTCGGCCTGGTCCCGCCGCCGATGTCCGAGGACTCCAGCGGTCCTGCCGCCCTCGCCGGGTTCGCCGGGCTGCCACTCGCGGTGGTGTGTCTTGCGCTGCTGCGCCGGCACCGGGCGCGCGGCCGTGGCCGGACGGTCGCGATGTGGACCGCTCTGAGCGTGGCAGCGGTGCCCGGCACGGTCCTGGTCGTCGCCGTAGGCGCGTTGCTGCTGAGTTTCGTGCCGGAACTGGTCTTCGGCATCGACGGCGGCGGCTACTCGTTCGACGGGCTGTCGTACGTGCCAGGCGCGGCGACGCTGATGCTGCCGCTGGCCGCCTTGGCCGCGGCCCGAGTCGACGGCGCCTCCGGCACGGCACACCGGCGCAGCCCTTTGCCGGATCCCGGCCCGGTTCCGTCGCCGGAATCCGTAGGCAGGTCCGTGGCGACGACCGGTTTGTAGGAGAGCGTTTCGATCTCAGGCGATGGTGCGTACCGGCAGACGCAAGCCATGGATGCCAGCACCGCCGAGGTTGCGTTCAGGGGCCTCGTCGGCGTGGGGACGAGAACCGGAAGGTTGCCGTGAAGCGGCGGGCGAATCCAAAGAGGCGAGAGGTGTGACCTTGCCGTCTTTGGCTACCACGTCGACCAGGCGAAGCAGCGTCGGGTCACATCTGCTCAGATCGAGCACAGCGCTCCCTCCACGTCCTGGCCACCTCGCCGAGGCGGGCATCTCCGGTAGCTGCGAGGTCGGCATAGACGAGCGGCCATGGGGCATTCTGCGTCTTCAGCGCAGGATCTTCCTCATGCGGGCGTGGCGAAATCCAGAACTTGTGGCGGACGAAGATATTCGGTATGCGATCCGGGCTCGCGCTCCATCGGTTCAGGATGGGAAGGCTTGGATCTGGGTTGTCGAGGTACAGCGTCAAGGTTGATGGACGCGCGATATCGACGCCGTCGGCGGATTCGCCGCTGAGGTAGCTGGGCTGCTCGTTGCTGACCGGTCTGGAGGGATCGCCGTGATATTGGGCGAGCCTCAGTCGTCGGCCGAGTCCGGCGGGGTAGGCGGCGGTCCAGTAGTCGAGCAGTTCGTCAGCACGAGCCAATCTTCGCGAAGTCGGCAGGAGGAGACCGGCTTGTTCGAGTCGTGTCAGGGCATCGTGTGCCTGGCCTACGGACATGCCCGCAGCGGTCGCGATCTCCCGGACACTTCCGCGCGCAAGCTCAGGCCAAGCGAGGAGCGCAAGGATGACCTGTGAACGGCCAGGGCTGAAGAGGTTGGTCGACTGGTGTGGTTGAGTGATGCGCGGGCTGCTCTTCGGTGCCTGATTGGTCGGTTCCGTACGACCCTGCACTTCGACGAGCGCGCCGTCGAATGCTATGAACGCGTTTCCTAGGGCATCCACGAACTGGATTCCCGCGTCGCGGAGGGCGGCGGCGCTCCGCCTGCTGATGCGATCACCGACGACCAGCAGTGGGTGGGGCGCGGCGGACGTCCGGTGCGCCAGCGAACTGAGTGTCATCGACTCCTGCACCACTAGCGCGTACCGACCTTTGGCATCCGCATGCGCAAGCGTGACGATCGCATCGACGCCCGCATCTCTGTGCCGGGTAGATGGCGTGTGTTCCAGAGACTCGACTGCGAGGGTTATGCCGAACTCGCGCAGGCGCTCCCGAGCGACCTTCAATGCGTGGGSTCGGCGATCGTGCCC
>NZ_QHHV01000191.1:0-49849 GCF_003947245.1 Actinoplanes sp. ATCC 53533
TCACCAGGGCGGCCTCGGCCCGCTTACGCCGCTCGAGCAGCCAATCGGGAAATACGTGCCTTGGCGCAGTTTCGGGACCGCGACGTCGATCGTGCCAACGCGGGTGTCCAGGTCACGATGGCGGTAGCCGTTACGGGAGTTGACCCGCTCCGGTGAACTCACGCCGTACTCGGCGCCGCAGACCGCGTCCGCGTCGGCCGACAACAGCGAGTTGATCACCGTGGACAGCAGGTGCCGCATCAGGTCCGGCGACGCGTCGCCGAGAGCTTGGTCCAACAGCCCGGCAGGGTTGATGATGTGAGGTGCGGTCATCGCGATAGAGCCCTTTCGAGAGTGCTGTGAGAGGTTCACTCGAAAGATCACGCGATGACCGCGCTCTTCGTTCAGCCCGCAGACGGGCCGCCCGACGATCACGCCGATCGCGTTACACCACTATCAGGGACGCCACTGACGGGCTTTGCTTGCCGTACTCAATCTTCGACACCTTGGAGCTGTGCCAACCGGCGAGGGCTGAGAGTCCTCGGCCGGTCAGCCCAGCATCTCGGCGAACGTCACGCAGGCGGTTACCTAGCGCTTCGCGCGCCTGGTGGACGGTACTTGTAACCAACGGAACACCGCTCAGCTATTCACGTAGTCAGCATGGGAAATGGCAATCGACCACAGTGTGTCGCGTACACGCACGCATCGGTCAACGATTACAGGGTCTACAGTCTCGGCACCGCCCGAGAACGTCCCGTCGGGAGTAAAGACGGTAAATATCAGGAACGCTCATCGTTGCCAACGCTTCCGAGTCGGTCACGGCCTCGCCGGTCAAGGTGTACGTGTCGCACTCCCCGTCGTCGCCCCGCCATCGGTTGCCGGTCGCCTTCAAGGGCACTCCCAACCGGGTGCCCGGTCGCAGGTACACGAGTAGGGATTCCGGGATCTCGACAACGCTCAGCGGCTTGCCCGCCACCTTCCACCCTTGGACCACGTACGTGTCACGGTCCGTTGCGTACAGGGTGGGAGAGCCACCGCCTTGCGTCGACTTGCCTAGGAACGTTAGCTGCAGGTCCGATCCTTCCGGTTGGAAGTTGCGGGAGTTTGCTTCACCTAGAACAATCGTTTGCTCGTGTCGCCCCGCTGTCAAGGCTTGCCGGGTCCAAGCAAACCCGAGCAAACAACATGGATGCCGCGACTGTGGCATCACCCTGACGTGTCCGCAGGGGCACGACACGCGCCGCGTTCATGCGGGGGTTCGACCGTGACCGGGCGGCCGGAACTTCCCCGACGCACCCCTGGGGCCGCGCTACCAGAACGGCTCAGGACTCGGTCGATTGAGCGGAACGAGAGCCCCCGGGACCGTTGTCGCCATCCGTCCTGGGGGCCAGCGCTGCCAAGGCTGCGCACACGGCAGGGTCATGGTCGTTCACAGCGGGGCTCCATCCCGTCAGACAATTCGAGAAGAACGGCAACCCGCTGTACATGCCGGCAGACCAGTCGATAGGGCCGAACAGCAGCTGGCGTGTCGCCAATCCGACACTCCCCGCGCAACCCGGGGTGAGCAAGGTGCGGAATCCGGGTAATCACGGCATCTGCCCGGTATGCCGGCGGTACCGTCCCCGTGGCGCGACGTCAGCGCGGTTGGCGGAGACGCCGGCGGTCACTCCGCACCGATGGCGGAGTCCAAGGCAATTCGGGGGGCTGGAAAATGCGAGCGGTAGCACGAACATCAGTTGTCGCAGGCTTGGTCGCGGCGACGTTCCTCTTGGGCACCGGCGCGGCGGAGGCGGCCGGCGCGACCAAGGAAGTCGCCTTCAAGAACGCCTTCGGCGACTGCAACGTCGGCGCCACGGTCGGCGCCACGACAGACAGCTTCGCCATCATCAACTTTCCGTCGAACGGCACCGTCTCCGCGACAATCAAGCTCAAGAAGCTTGACGCCAACACGACCTACCAGGTTCGACTGGTACAGACGCCCAACGGGCTCGGTGGCAACTGCGGAGCCGTCGACACCACGCTGACCACCAACAGCCAGGGCAACGGAACGACTCATTGGAGCGAGGCCCGGGACACGACGACGACAGGTGTCTTCGTGCTCCTGGAGGGCGGCACTCAGGGCTTCCTCGCCACGGACGGGGTCTTGGACTCCTGACGGGTACAGCCACCGCGGCCGCGCCCGCCTGACTGCGGCCGCGGCTGCGGTCAGGCGGGCGCGGCGCGGCGCGGCGCAAGCACGGGAATCCGCTGCGGCTCCGCTTGGTTCGCACCGAGGTGAAGAAGATCGGTTTCCTGTCCTTCGGGCACTGGCGCGACGCGGCCGGCTCGCAGACCCGCACCGCCGCCGACGCCCTCCTGCAGACCATCGACCTGGCCCAGGTCGCGGAGGACCTCGGCGTGGACGGCGCGTTCGTCCGCGTCCACCACTTCGAGCGCCAGCTCGCCTCGCCGTTCCCGCTGCTGGCGGCCATCGGCGCGCGCACCTCGCGGATCGAGATCGGCACCGGCGTCATCGACATGCGCTACGAGAACCCGCTGTACATGGCGGAAGAGGCCGCGGCGGCCGACCTGATCAGCGGCGGCCGGCTGCAACTCGGCGTCAGCCGGGGATCGCCGGAGACCGTGCTGCGCGGCGCCGAGGTGTTCGGTTACCGCCCGGCCGACGGCGAGAGCGTCGCGGACGCCGCCCGGCAGAAGACCGAGGTGTTCCTGGCCGCGATCGACGGTGCCAAGGTCGCCCGCACCGACCCGGCCCGGACCGGCTTCAGCGGCGGGCTGGCCGTGCAACCGCAGTCCCCAGGGCTGCGCGAGCGGATCTGGTGGGGCTCCGGCACCCGGGCCACCGCCCAATGGGCCGCCCGGTCCGGGATGAACCTGCAGAGCTCCACCCTGCTGTCCGAGGACACCGGGGTGCCGTTCGACCAGCTGCAGGCCGAGCAGATCGAGCTGTACCGGCAGGCGTGGCGCGAGCAGGGCCACGACCGGGAGCCGCGGGTCTCGGTGTCACGCAGCGTGCTGCCCATCACCGAGGAGATCGACCGGATCTACTTCGGCGAGCAGGCCCACGACGACCAGGTGGGGCTGCTCGAGGGGGTCCGGTCGCGCTTCGGGCGCACGTACGCCGGGGAGCCGGACCGGATCGCCAAGGAGCTCGCGGCCGACGCGGCCGTCCAGGCCGCCGACACCGTTCTTTTCACCGTGCCCAACCAGCTCGGGGTCGACTACAACGCGCGGATCCTGCAGACCATTACCCGACACATCGCTCCGGCGATCGGCTGGTCCCCCGCCGCGGAGGCGGGCCGGGGCAAACCCTGAGGATCTCTCGGGGTCCCCGGTCGCCGGGTCCTCCGCCAGGCGGAGCCGGGACCCCGACCGGCGTCCGGAACCACCGTTTCGCCGCTTTCCCCCGGTGAGCGGGCACCCGAGCCGCCCCGCGGCCGGCTCCGGGTGCGGCGCGGGTCCGACCCGGATGTTCCCAGCGCTCCCCCTGCCTAGGTTCAGGTTCGACACAGGAATCGATGCAGGGGGATTCAGCGATGAGCAAGCGACCGGTGACGGTTCGGGTGGCGCGGTGGAGCGCCGAGCATCCCTGGCGGGCGGTGGCGCTGTGGGTGGTGTTCGTCGCGGTCTGCTTCGTCGGGGGCAACGCGGCCGGCCTGCAGGAGGCCACCGCACAGGACCAGGCCGTGGGCGAGTCCGGACGCGCCGGCGTCATGATCGAGGAGGGAAAGTTCGCCGACGAGCCGGCCGTCGACAATGTGCTGATCACCTCCCGTTCCGGCCCGCTCGACCAGGCCGCCGCCGGTGCCGCGGCCGCGGCCGCGTCGGCCCAGCTGCGCACGGTCCCGGGCGTGGCGCAGGTCGGTGAGCCGATCAAGGCCAACGACGGCTCCGCGCTGCTGGTGCCGATCACCATGAGCGGCGACCCCGAGACCGCCTCCGACCGGGTGGAACCGCTGCGTGCGGCCACCGCCAAGGTGCAGGAGCAGCATCCGGCGCTGCGGGTGGAGCAGGTCGGCGGGCCGTCCATCGGCAAGGCCCTCGACGACACCCTCGGCGCGGACTTCCAGCGGGCGGAGATCCTCAGCCTGCCGGTGACCCTGGCGATCCTGATCGTCGCGTTCGGCGCGCTCATCGCCGCGGGCATCCCGGTGCTGCTGGCCCTGTCGTCGGTGGCCGCCGCGATCGGCTTGTCCACGCTGGCCTCGCACCTGGTGCCGGCCAACGACTCCACGTCGAGCGTCATCCTGCTCATCGGCATGGCCGTGGGCATCGACTACTCGCTGTTCTACGTCCGCCGGGAGCGCGAGGAACGCGCCAAGGGCCGCGGCCACGTCGACGCGGTGGAGATCGCCGCGGAGACCTCCGGGCACGCGGTCGTCGTCTCCGGTACGGCTGTCGTCATCGCCATGGCCGGGCTGTTCCTCGCCCAGGACGCCGTCTTCTCCTCGCTGGCCGTGGGCTCGATCCTCGTCGTCGCCGTCGCGGTGATCGGCTCGCTGACCGTGCTGCCCGCGCTGCTGGCCAAGCTGGGCCGCTGGGTGGACCGGCCGCGGGTGCCGCTGCTGTGGCGCCTCACCGCCCGCCGTACCGGCCCGGACGGCGTGGAGCGGCCGAGCCGCTTCTGGTCGCTCGTGCTGCGCCCGGCCCTGCGCCGGCCGCTGCCGACCCTGCTGATCAGCGTCGGCCTGCTGCTCGCCCTGGCCGCGCCCGCGCTGGGCATGCAGCTCAAGTTCCCCGGCACCGAGGACCTGCCCCGGACCACCCCGGCGATGCAGGCGTACGACCGGCTGGCGGCCGCGTACCCGAGCAACGGCACCAACCACATCGTGGCCGTGCGGGCCTCCGCCGACCAGGCGCCCGCCGTCAAGGCGGCCCTGACCAAGCTGGCCGCGAGCACCGCGGGCGACCGGCTGTTCGCCGCGCCGGAGCAGGCCGGGGCGGACATCGAGGTCTCCCCCGACGCCCGGGTGACGGTGCTGTCGATCGCCACACCGTTCTCCTCGCGCAGCGACGAGGCCGCGCAGTCGCTGCACCGGCTGCGGGAGAGCCTGGTCCCGGCCGCCCTCGGCGGGCTCAGCGGCGCCTCGTACGCGGTCGGCGGTGGTGTCGCCGAGAGTGAGGACTACGCCGCGCACGTGTGGAAGAAGCTGCCCATCGTCGTCGGCTTCGTGCTGCTGCTGACGTTCCTGGTGATGGCGTGGACGTTCCGCTCGGTAGTGGTGGCGCTGACCTCCATCGTGCTCAACCTGCTCTCCGCCGGTGCCTCGTACGGTCTGCTCGTGCTGGTCTTCCAGCGCACCTGGGCCGAGGACATCCTGGGTTTCACCTCGATGGGCGCGATCGTCACCTGGCTGCCGCTGTTCCTGTTCGTGGTGCTGTTCGGCCTGTCGATGGACTACCACGTCTTCGTGGTGAGCCGGATCCGGGAGGCGGTGCTACGCGGGGTGCCGAACCGCGAGGCGGTCGCCGAGGGCATCACCAGCTCGGCCGGGGTGGTGACCAGCGCCGCCATCGTGATGGTAGCGGTCTTCTCGATCTTCGCGACCCTCTCCACGATCGACATGAAGCAGCTCGGCGTCGGCCTGGCCGCGGCGATCCTGCTCGACGCGACGCTGATCCGGGCGGTGGTGCTGCCGGCGCTGATGACGCTGCTCGGCCCGGCGAACTGGTGGGCGCCGCGCCTGCTGCGGGGCCGCGGCCGGCACGCCGCCGGCGGTCCGGCGGCCGGCGCCGACGACGCGGAGCCGCAGGACGAGCAGTCCCCGGAGCTGATCGGCGCCCGCTGACCTCTCCGAACACGCGCCGGCCGGAAGCCACAGGGTTCCGGCCGGCGCCCTGCCGTCAGCCCACGGTCAGCCCAGCGTCAGCCTTCGAACGCCCGGCCGCCGCAGGCCGGCGGCCTCCCGGTCGGTGAGGGTCCGCCGGCCGGTCACCTTGCGCAGCAGCGTCGGATCGTCCCAGCCGAGGCGGCGGCCGGTGGCCCGTCCCCCGTCGCCGAGGAACAGGTCGGTGAGCACGCCGGCCGCGGCCGGGGTGAGCCAGGCCGGCCGGCCGAGGCCGTCGGCGAGGTCGAGGCCGTGAACGCCGACCTCGACGATGCGGGTGACCAGGAAGTCCGTCAGCGACATGGCATCGCCGTGCCGGGTGCCGACCACCCGATCGGCCGGCTCGCGGCGGCACAGCCCGACGATCTCACGCTGGTCGGCATGGAACGCGAGAGCGAGCGCGTGCCCGTCCGAGGCGGCGGCCGCACGCCGGGCGGCCAGGTCGAGGCGGGCGGCATTGGTAGCCGGCGAGAAACGGTCGTCGGCACGGTAGTAGCCGGCCGCGGACACCTCGGCCCGCGGCGGTGCGGGCGCCGCGAGCATGCCCGGCAGCCAGCCGATCACGGTCGCCACGTGGCCCAGCAGCTCGGCGACCGTCCACGGCGGGCAGGGACTGGCTCGTGACCAGTCGGCCGGGGCCACGTCGAGCATGACAGCGGCGAGCTCGGCCGTCTCGGCCGCGAAGGCGTCGAGCACCTGATCATGAAGCAGCCCGGGACCCGCTTCAGCGGGCGACATACTCGCGGAAGCGTTCTACCGCGCGCCCGGAGACGGCCCGGCCGTGCCCGAACACGGCGTGCTCGAAGTCGAGCCCGGCCAGCCGGGCGACGCTCTTCGCCTGCTGGTCGAGATCCACCGACACCATCTTGGGCGTGCTGCCGACGCGGCCGCCACGCTTGCCCGCGGCGGCGTCACCGGCGAACAGCACGCCTCCCGCGCGGTCGAGCAGGTAGGAGAGGTGACCGGCGGTGTGGCCGGGGGTGTGCAGCGCGGTGAAGCCGGGCAGCGGAGAATACCCGTCGGCCGTCACCACATCGTCGACCGGCGCCGGCTCGGGAGTGCCCATGAGCCGCGAGGTGAGCTTCACGACGGGGTGCCGGATCACGGGCCGCTCGGCGCCGGTGACGTATGGGACGTCGGCCTGGTGCGCGACGACGCGGGCGCCGGAGCGGCGGCGCACCTCGGCGAGCCCGCCGGTGTGGTCGGGATGATAGTGGGTGAGCAGCACGGTCCGCACGTCGCCGATGCTGCGGCGCAGCCCGTGCAGGACCTGGCCGATCTTCGCGGACCGGCCCGGCAGCCCGGTGTCGACGAGCACGACCCCGTCGTCGGTCACGACCAGATGCACGTTGACGTATCCGATGCCCACCTCGAAGACTCCGTCGACCACTTCACGCATGCGGAGATCTTCGCACCCGGCGACCCCCGGCGACGGCCACGACACCCGCGCCACAGTCGGCCCCGCCGGCCCCCTTCGCCGCCGCCGCGATCCTGGCAACCAGTGACTGGGTCGACGGGGTCGATCGCGATCACCCCGAGTCAGAGTCTGGCGATGGCGGACGCCGGGTCCTCGATCGCGTCCGCGACGCTGCGCATGAAGCCCGCCGCCGTTCCGCCGTCGCAGACCCGGTGGTCGAACACGAAGCTCATCTGCGTGATCTTGCGGATGCACAGCTCGCCGTCGACGACCCAGGGGCGGTCGATGATCCGGCCGAGGCCCAGGATCGCCACCTGCGGATGGTTGATGATGGCGGCGCTGCCGTCGACCCGGAAGCTGCCGTAGTTGTTGAGCGTGAAGGTCCCGGCCTCCTGGCCCGTCACCCGGCCCTCCCTGGCGCTCGCGGTGACCCGGCGGAGCTCGGCGTCCAGCTGCCCGGTCGTCATCGCCTCGGCGCCGAGCACCGCGGGCACGACCAGCCCGCGCTCGCCCTGCACCGCGATGCCGAGGTTGATCCGGTCGTATTCGACGATCTCCTGCCGCTCGGTGTCCACCCGGGCGTTGAGCATCGGATACTGCCGCAGCCCCGCCACCACGAACCGGGCGATGTAGGCGAGCAGCCCGGGGCCGGGCGTGCTCTGACGCAGCTCCCAGAGCCTGGTGGCGTCGACATCGACCCAGACGGTCGCCTCGGGGATCTCGGCGCGGCTGCGGGACAGCGCGGCCGAGACCGCCTTGCGGAAGCCGCTGAGAGCGACGCGACGCTCCCCCATGGCGGCCGAGACCGCCGGCGCGGCCGAAACCGCAGGAGCGGCCGAAACCATCGGCGCGGCCGAGACCGCCGGAGCGGCCGGAGCCACCGGCGCGGCCGAAGCCATCGGCGCGGCCGGCGACGCGGAAGCGGGCCGGGCCAGCGCACGCTCCACATCCGCCCGGACGATGACACCACCGGCACCGGTCGCCTCGACCGTGCCCAGATCCACCCCGCCCTCCCGGGCGAGCCGGCGCACCAGCGGCGAGACCACGAGCGGCACGCGACCAGCCGAAGCCGGGCCGGCCGAAGCCGGGCGAACCCGCGGCCGGCGGCGCCGCGACGTGACCGTGCCACCCGAGGTCCCGTACCCGATCAGGACGTTGCCGGAGCCGGCCGGCTCCGCCAGGACCGCCGCGGTGACCGTGAGCAGCGGCTTGCCGACCTCCAGGGTCGCCCCCTCGGCGGCATGCCGGGTCGCGACCCGGCCGGCGTACGGCGTCGGCACCTCGACCAGCGACTTCGCCGTCTCCACCTCGACCACCGGCTGATCGACCTCGACGGTGTCGCCCTCCTGGACCAGCCAGCGCACCACCTCCGCCTCGGTCAGGCCCTCGCCGAGGTCCGGCAGCAGAAACACCCGCGCGGTCACCGGTCCCCCCATTGCAGGTCGTCCACGGCGTCCAGGACGCGGTCCACGCCGGGCAGCTGGAAGTGTTCCAGCTTCGGCGGCGGGTACGGGATGTCGAAGCCGGTCACCCGGCGGATCGGCGCGGCCAGCGCGTGGAAGCACCGCTCGGTGACCCGGGCGACGATCTCCGACGACACGCTGGCGAAGCCGGCGGCCTCGGCGACCACGACGGCCCGGCCGGTGCCGCGGACGGCCGCGCAGACCGTCTCGTCGTCGAACGGCACGATCGAGCGCAGGTCGACCACTTGCAGGCTGCGGCCCTCGCTCGCGGCCACCTCGGCGGCTTCGAGCGCCACCGGCACCGACGGGCCGTACGCGATCAGGGTGGCGTCGGTGCCCGCGCGGCGTACCACCGCCGTGCCGATGCCGGGCACCGGCGCGCCCAGCTCGACCTCTTCCTTGGTCCAGTAGAGCTTCTTCGGTTCGAGGAAGACGACCGGGTCGGGCGAGGCGATCGCCTCGCGCAGCAGACCGTACGCGTCCGCCGGCGACGCCGGTGCGACCACGTGCAGGCCGGGCGTGTGCGCGTAGTACGCCTCGGAGGAGTCGCAGTGGTGCTCGACGCCGCCGATGCCGCCCGCGTACGGCACCCGGATCACCATCGGCAGCGTGACCCGGCCGCGGGTGCGGTTGCGCATCTTCGCCACGTGGCTGACGATCTGCTCGAACGCCGGGTAGGCGAAGGCGTCGAACTGCATCTCCACCACCGGGCGCATGCCGTTCATCGCCATGCCGATCGCCACGCCGACGATGCCGGACTCGGCCAGGGGTGTGTCGAAGCACCGGTCCTCGCCGAACTCGGCGGTCAGGCCGTCGGTGATCCGGAAGACGCCGCCGAGCGCGCCCACGTCCTCGCCGAAGGTCACCACGGTCGGGTCCGCGGCCATCGCCTCGCGCAGGGCCCGGTTGAGCGCCTGCCCCATCGTCAACTTCAAGTGGGTCATCGCAGCGCTCCTTCGCGCTCCCGCTCGTCGGCGACCAGCGCGGCCTGCTCGGTGAGCTGTGGGGTGGGCCTGGCGTACACGTGGTCGAAGAGCATCGCGGGGTCGGGCTCGACGTCGCGGTTGAGGCCGTCGCGCAGGTGGGTGGCAGCCCGATCCGCCTGCGCCGTGAAGTCCGTCAACTGCGCGTCGGTGAGCAGGCCGCGCCCGCGCAGGTGGGCCTCCAGCCGGGTGATCGGGTCGCGCTCGATCCAGGCCGCGACCTCCTCGTCGCGCCGGTAGCGGGTGGCGTCGTCGGCGTTGGTGTGCGCCTGCATCCGGTACGTGTGCGCCTCGATGAGCTGTGGTCCCTCGCCGGACCGGGCCCGGTCGACGGCGGCGCCGAGCACGGCCAGCAGCGCGGCCGCGTCGTTGCCGTCGACGCGTTCGCCCGGCACGCCGTAGCCGATGCCCTTGTGCGCCAGCGACGGGGCGGCGGTCTGCCGGGCCAGCGGCACGCTGATGGCGTACTCGTTGTTCTGCACGAGGAACACGACCGGCGCGCGCAGGACCGCGGCGAAGTTGAGCGCCTCGTGGAAGTCGCCCTCGCTGGTGCCGCCGTCGCCGCACAGCGCCATGACCACGGTCGGTTCGCCGCGCAGCCGCGCGGCGTGCGCGACGCCCACCGCGTGCGGGAGCTGGGTGGCCAGCGGTGTGGCGTGCGGGGCGACCTTGTGCTCGTACGGGTCGTAGCCGCAGTGCCAGTCCCCCTTGAGCAAACTCAGCGCCTCGACCGGGTCCACGCCCCGGCCCACCGCGGCGATCGTGTCGCGGTACGTGGGGAACAGCCAGTCGCCGTCGGCCAGCACCTGCGCGGCGGCGACCTGGCAGGCCTCCTGGCCGTGCGACGACGGGTAGACCGCCAGCCGGCCCTGCCGGACCAGCGCGTACGCCTGATCGTTGAGCCGCCGCGCGGTGACCAGCGCCGCGAAGGCCCGGACCAGCGCCGCGCCGTCCGGGGCGGCATACCCCGGCGCGCCGACCGCTCGTCCGTGCTTGTCGATGAGCGTGACCGGCTCGGCGGAGGGCAGCAGGTGGTGCGGGTCACGTGTCATGCCCACATGGTCGTTGCCCGACCATTCGGTTTCCACAACCGGCGGAAAACCGAGAAAATGTACGGAGCTGCCCGGCAGAGGGCGGCCAAATGTCCAGCCAACCCGGTCTGGAGACGAGGAGGACGAGACAAGTGGCCAGCCCCCTGGACGAGGTCGACCGGCAGATCCTGGCGGAGCTGACCCGCGACGGCCGGATGTCGATGCGCACCCTGGCCGAGCGCCTGCACATCTCCCGGGCCAACGCCTACGCCCGGGTCGAGCGGCTCCGCGCCGCGAAGGTGATCAGGGGCTTCCGGGCCGACATCGATCCGGTCGCCGCGGGCCTGGCCACCTCCGCCTACGTCACGGTCAACCTGCACCAGGCGGAGTGGCGCGACGTGGGCGAGCAACTGCGGGCGCTGCCCGGCGTCGTGCACATCGCCCTGGTCGGCGGCGAGTTCGACGCGATCCTGCTGGTGCGCGCCAGGGACAACGCCGGCCTGCGCCGCCTGGTCCTGGATGAGATCCAGGGCATGCCCGGGGTGGTCAACACCCGCACGCTGCTCGTCTTCGAGGAGGCCGAGCCGCTCTCCGCCACCGCCGTCTGGGAGCAGTGAGGGTCATCGGGCGGCGAGCCGGATGGCCGTCCAGGACACCGGCGGCAGGCTCGCCCGCAGCAGGCCGTCGCTGACGTCGGCGTCCTTGGCCGGGCGGGGCACCACGCGGTCCGGATCGGTCGCGGTGTTCACCGCGTACAGGTCGTCGTCCGCGAGCGTCCAGGACTCGGCCACCCGCAGGCCCGCCCGGAAGCCGGCCAGCGAGACGGCGAGGTCGACGCTCTCGGTCAGGTGCCGGTTGACGACGAAGACCGTGACGTCGCCGCTCTCGGCGTCGTGGGTGGCGACCGCGTCCAGCACCGGCACGGCGCCGAACTTCGCGGTGTCGTAGCTGGGCGAATGCGTCTCCACGCGCAGCACCTCGCCGCGGGCCAGCCGGGAGGTCAGCGCGAACGGGTGGAAGATGGTCTGCCGCCACGCCGGGCCGCCGGCCTCGGTGCGGATCGGCGCGATGACGTTGACCAGCTGGGCCTGGCAGGCGGCGGTGACCCGGTCGCTGTGCCGCAGCAGGGAGATGAGCAGGTTGCCCACCACCACGGCGTCGGCGACGTTGTAGCAGTCCTCGATGACCCGGGGGGCCACCTGCCACTCGGTCTCCTGCTTGGCCGCGAACGCGCTGTGGTACCAGACGTTCCACTCGTCGAACGAGATCTTGATCTTCTTGCGGCTCTTCAGCCTGGCGCCCACGCTGTCGGCGGTGGCGGCGACGCTGGTGATGAAGTGGTCCATGTCGACCGCCGAGGCCAGGAAGCTGCCCAGGTCACCGTCGACCGGCTCGTAGTAGGCGTGCGCGGAGATGTAGTCGACGGCGTCGTACGCCAGCTCCAGCACCTCGGCCTCCCACGCCGCGAACGTCGGCATCGAGGAGTTCGAGCTGCCGCAGGCCACCAGCTCCAGGCCCGGCTCGGCGCTGCGCATCGCCCGGGCCGTCTCCGCGGCGAGCCGGCCGTACTCGTGGGCGGTCTTGTGGCCGGTCTGCCACGGTCCGTCGAGCTCGTTGCCGAGGCAGAACATGGTCACGCCGTACGGCTCGGCGGAGCCGTTGGCCGCCCTCAGGCGCGCCAGGTGGGTGCGGTCGGGCTGGTTCATGTACTCCTGGACGTCCAGCGCCTCCTGCATGCCGCGGGTGCCGAGGTTGACCGCGTACATGATCTCGACGCCGGCCTTGCGCGCCCAGCGCACGAACTCGTCGATGCCGACCTCGTTGGTCTCCAGGCTGTGCCAGGCGAGGTCGCGGCGCACCGGCCGGTCCGCGACCGGGCCGATGCCGTCCTCCCAGCGGTAGCCGGAGACGAAGTTGCCACCCGGATACCGCACGACCGAGACGCCCAGCTCGCGGGTCAGCGCGAGCACGTCCTCCCGGAAGCCGTCGGCGTCCGCGGTCGGGTGCGACGGCTCGTAGATGCCCGTGTAGACGCACCGGCCCATGTGCTCGACGAAGGAACCGAAGGTGCGGCGGGAAACCGGCGCGATGGTGAACGCGGGATCGAGGGTGAAGGTTGCGGAAAGCACGGATCTCCCAGCGGTCGAAGGGGGTGTCACCCTGCCATTCTCCCCCGTCCGGTGACGGACCGCGCGGGTGCGGGGGGCGTACCGTGAGCGTCATCCGGCAGGCGAGGAGGACCCATGCAGAGGGTGTCGATCGACGTGGGGCTGGACCGTTCGCTGGAGGTCGTGTTGCGCGGTGAGGTCGACTTCACCAACGCCGCCACCTCCGCCGAGGCGATCCGGGCGGCGATCGTGGCGGAGCGGCCCACCGCGGTGCGGGTCGACCTCGCCGAGGTCACGTTCCTGGACTCCTCCGGCATCGGCGTCCTGGTGCAGGCGATGAAGGCCGCCGCGGCCTTCGACGCGATCTTCCGGGTCGAGCAGCCCACCGACAAAGTGCTGGACCAGCTGGACACCGCCGGGCTGCTCGAGCCGTTCGGGGTTACCCGGTCGTAGTACACCTCCGGGGGGTCGACATCGGCCGCGCGGGCGGGCGAGACTGCCAATGCTCCGCACGGGGTCGGACACGCGAGGCCGGGGGCAGCCGATGGAGGCACACCAGGGATACATGCGGCGCCTCACCGAGCTCAACGCCCAGATCGGCCGGGCCCGGCTCGACCCCGACGTGGGATACGAGCGGGCCGCCGGGCTGCTGGCCGGACGGATCGGCTGCCGGGTCGAGGAAGCGCATGCCTATCTGCGGCAACTGGCCACCGAGCAGGACCGCGACGTCCGCGCGGTGGCCGCCGAGGTCATGGTCACGCTGGAGGCCCGTGCCGTCACCCCGCCCGGCCGGCTGCGCACCGCCGCCGCCGCGGCTTTGACGGAGCGGGCCCAGCCGGTGGTGGGGCCGGGCCCGCTCGATTCCGGGATCCCGCACGACGAGCAGACCCGGCTGGCCGAGCGGATGGCACAGACCGAGCGGCTCGGCAGCCTCGGCTGGGGCGAGTGGGACCTGGTCTCCGACACCACCGTCTGGTCCGACGAGCTGTACCGCATCTACGAACGCGACCCCACCGCCGGGCCGCTGCCACGCGAGGAGTCCGAGGCCCTCGCCCTGCCCGACGACGAGCCCGTACGCCGGCAGGCGGCCGAGGCCTTCGGCCGCGGCGAGACCGTCGACGTCACCTACCGGATCCGCGTTCACGGCCGCGTCAAGCATGTGCGGGCCGTGGTCGACGCCGTCCGGGACGCCGGCGGCCGGCCGCTGCGGATCTACGGCATCATCCAGGACGTCACCGCCCGCGAGACCAGCCGCGCCAAGCTGGCCGAGGTGCAACAGCAGCTGCGCGAGCACCAGGCCAGCCTGGCCGTCGAGCACCGCCTCGCCGCCCAGCTGCAGCAGATCGTGCTGCCCATCCCGACCGCGCCGATCGACCTGCCCGGGATCCGGGCCGCCGTGCGATACCTCCCCGCCGAGCAGGCCAGCCGGGTCGGTGGCGACTGGTATCACGCGGCGACCGCCCGCGACGGCAGCGTCATCCTCGCCGTCGGCGACGTCGCCGGCCACGGGGTGTACGCCGCGGCCACGATGGCCCTGCTGCGGCACGCCCTCACGACCCTGACCGTCACCACCACGACGCACCCCGCCGAGTTGCTCGCCCACCTCAACCAGCTGCTCTACTCCAGCGACCCCACGGTCAGCACGGCCACCGCGGTCATCGTCCGCTACGACCCCGCCACCCACCACCTGCGGTGGGCCCAGGCCGGTCACCCCGCCCCGCTGCGCACCCGGGCCGGCGTCACCACCGAGCTGCCCCGGCCACGCGGGCCGTTGCTCGGCGCCCTGCCCCACCCGGGCTACGAAACCGCCACCCACAGCCTCGGGGAAGGTGACGTGCTCGTCCTCTACACCGACGGGCTCATCGAACACCGCTCGCACAGCCTCGAGGAAGGTCTCGCACCGGTCATGGCCACCCTCAACCGCGTCTGCGCCGCGCACCGCCCCCTCGACTTCCTGGTCGCCGAGCTGCGGACCGCCAACCCCGACGACGACACCTGCATCCTCGCCGCCCGCCGATCCGCCGCCACCGGCCGTCACGATGAGTGAGCCGGCCAGCCGGGGAGCCAGCCCCTCGCCCGCCGACCTGCTGACGCGGCAGTTCGGCCTGGACGGCCTCGTCACGCTGCGCCACGACCTCGAGCGCTGCGCCGCGCAGCACGGCCTGGCCGGGCTGGAGCTCTACCGCTTCGTCGTCGCCGTCAACGAGCTCACCACCAACGCGGTGCGGCACGGCGGGGGCAGCGGACAGCTCGCGCTCTGGCGTACCGCCGACCGGCTGCACTGCCGCGTCACCGACCGGGGCAAGGGCCTGCCCGCCGGCCGTCTCCCGCACCGGCCGCCGCCCGACGCCGTCGGTGGGCGCGGCCTCTGGCTCGCCCACCACAGCGTCGAACAGCTCGTCATCGACAGCGACGGCCGGGGCACGAGCATCACCGTCAGCACCCGGGTCTGAGCCCGCGGGCCGGCGGGTCAGCGCGGCTTGGTGGGCAGTTCGATGGTGAAGGTGGTGCCGGGGCCGGCGCCGGCGCTGTCGGCCAGGTCGATGGTGCCGTGGTGCCGTTCGATGATGGTGCGGGTGATGACCAGGCCCAGGCCGGTGCCGGGGATGCGCCGGTCGAGGGCGCTGGAGGCGCGGTAGAAGCGCCGGAACAGCCGGGGCCGGTCGCCGGGTGGGATGCCGATGCCGGTGTCGGAGATGCTCCAGGTGATCCCCTCACCGGTGGCGTCGAGGGCAGCGGTGATGGTGATGGTGCCGCCCGCCGGGGTGTACTTGATGGCGTTGCCCAGCAGGTTGTCCGCGACCTGGCGGAGCCGGTGCGGGTCGGCGTGGAGCTCGAGGTGTTCCGGCAGCCGGACGGCGACGGTGAGCTGTTTGTCGGCCGTCTGCGGCGCGTGGGCCTGCACCGCCTGGTCGATGATGGCGCACAGGTCGGTGTCGGTGGGGTCGACCGCGAGGTGCCCGGATTCGAGGCGGGCGAGGTCGAGGAGGTCCTCGGCCATGACGGACAGGCGCTGGGCGTTGCGGTTGATGACCCGCAGATAGTGCCGTTGCTGATCGATGGTCAGGCAGTCGAGCTCGTCGTCGAACAGGGCGGCGGTGCCGGTGATCACCGCCAGCGGGTTGCGGAGTTCGTGGGTGACCATGGCGAGGAACTCGTCCTTGGTCCGCGCCAGTTCGACGGTGAGCTCCTCGGCACGGCGCCGTTCGAGGTACTGCCCGACCTGGGCGGCGAGGCCACCGAGCAGCCCGGTGAGGGTGTCCTCGGGGTCCTCGACGCGGTCGCCGTAGACGCACAGCGCGCCCAGGGTCTGCGCGCCGGTGCTCAGCGGCACGCCGACGGCGACGCGCAGCCCGTTGCGGGCCGCGGCCCGGCTGCGCACCGAGCCGGTGTCGGCGGACAGGTCGGGGATCCAGTGTGCGACGGCGTCGGCGCAGACCCGGCCGGGCAGCCCGGTGCCGCGGTCGAGTTCGTCGAGGGCGAAGCCCCGGACCTGCCGGCCGGGTGCGACGTGCCGGGCCGCGCAGGTCAGCAGCTGGCGGTCGTCGTCGACCCGCCACAGTTCGACCACCGGCCAGCCCATCTTCACCCCCAGCGCCTCGACCACGCGGGCCGCGGCGGCGGTGCTCGAATCGGCCTCGGCCAGGCCCCGGGCGACGGCGGCCTCCACGTCGGCGAAGCGGCTGGCCCGCTGCGCGGTGGTGACGTCGTGGGCGAAGGCGTGAAACACCAGCCCGGCGGACTCGTCGGTGGCGGTCAGGGTCATCTCGATGGGGAACTCGTGTCCGTTGGCGTGCAGGGCGTCCAGGGTCAGCCGCCGGCCGAGGACCCGGCCGGGGCCACCGGCGGCGAGCCGCCCCAGCCCGGCGCGGTGCGCGGCCCGGAACCGGACCGGGATGATCAGTTCTTCGATCGGCCGGCCGCACGCCTCGGCGTGGGTGAAACCGAAGGTGGTCTCGGCGGCGGGGTTCCACGCCAGGACCCGGCCGGTGGCGGCGATGGCGATGTAGGCCTGCAGCGCGACGGCGAGCACTGCCGGCGAGTCGTGCAGGAGCCCGCCGGGGCACGCGACCGGCTGCGGCTCCGGCTCTGGTGGCGTCATCGTCTCCTCCGCACGGCCGGCCCGCTGATCAGGCACCGCCGTTGATGGCGCCCGTCCGCAGCGCGCCCTCCTTGACCTTCCACTTGGCCAGCAACTCGTCGTAGGCGCCGTCGTTGATCAGCGAGTACAGGGCTGCCTGGAAAGCGCCCGTCAGGGCCTTGCGGTCCTTGGCGACGCCGAGCCCGTACGGGATCGCCTCGATCTGCGGACCGGAGAGCTCGAGCGCCGGCATCTTCTCGACGTCGATGACCGCGATCGGGAAGTCGTTGAGCGCCGCCTGGGCCTTGCCGTCGCGCACGGACGCGGACGGCGTCTCGGACAGCACGATGGTCAGCCCCTTGCTGCCGCACGCCTTCCGCTGCGCCTGGGCCATCTCGACGAAGACGGTGTCCGCCTGCGCGGCGACCTTGCGCCCGCACAGCCCGGGCATGCCACCGATGTCGCCGACGCCCTTGGGCACGACGATCGACGTGCCGGCGTTGAGGTAGTTGACGAAGTCCGCCTTCTCCTGCCGCACCGCCCGGTCGAACATCGACGACATCGAGAAATCGATCTTGTGGGCCTGCACCTGGTCGAGCAGGTCGCCGAAGCCGACGTTCTGCCACCGCACCTCGAGCCCGAGCCGCTCGGCCATCGCCTCGGCGAGGCCGATGTCGAGGCCGGTGAAGGTGGACCCGGCCATGAAGGTCATCGGCTCGAAGGTCGGATCGGTGCCACCCACCAGCACCCCGGCCTGCTTGATCGCGTCCGGCAGGGCCGCCCGCGCCTCGGCGAGCCGGTCGACCGGCTCGCCGGCCCCGGCATCCCGGCCCGCGCAGCCGGCGGCACCGGCCAGCGTCAGGACGAAGCTCAGCAGCAGCGCGATGACCTTCACGACACCTCCCAGGCGACTACCGCTCTCTTCGGCCACCGGCGTGCCGGGCTGAGCCGAAGATGCCCGCTATGCGGGCTTTGAAGATAATCTGAGACCAAGGGGGTTCCCGTGACGTTCACCATCCGGCGCCAGATCGCCGGCCTGGCGGTGATCGGGTTCGTCCTGGTCATCGTCGCCGGAGCCATCGGATATCGCGGCATCTCGGCCATCGCGGAACAGCAGGTGGCCGCCCGGGACTCGGCGGCGGCGCTGCAGGCGGCGCAGTCCGCCGACCTGGCCCGGGCGCTGTTCCGGGGCAACGTGCTGGCCGCGCTGGTCACCAACAACGCCACGGAACGCCAGACGGTGCTCGACAGTCTCGGCCGCAACGTGGCGCAGGCCCGGGCCGGCATCGACGACGTCATCCGCCACGCGCCGGAGCTGCGGCCGCAGGCGGACGCCGTCCTGCCCGCCCTGGATCAGCTGATCGCCGCCGGCCAGCGGATGGTCACGCTGGCCAGCCGGGTCGCCTCGGACCCGACCCGGTCCGGGGCCCTGGCGGCCCGGCCCGCCTACGACGCGGTCGACGCCAAGGCCGCGGAGACCCTGGAGGCGCTGAAGGCCGCGATCGGCCTGCGGGTCAAGCAGTCCTACGACGAGGCCACCGACGTCGCCACCGACGCGAAGCTGCTCACCCTGGTCACCGGCCTGCTGGCCGCCCTGGTCCTCGGCGGCGCCGCGCTCCTGCTGGCCCGCCGCATCGCCCGCCGGATGGACCACTGCCTCGCGGCGGCGCGGTCCGTCGCGGCCTACGACCTGACGGTGGACGCCTCGCTGACCGGCAGCGACGAGCTGGCCCAGCTCGGCGACAGCCTGAACGGGATCGTCGGCTCACTGCGCACGGCGCTGATCGAGATCGGCGGCAACGCGAACTCCGTCGCCGCCGCCTCCGAGGAGCTGACCGCGACGAGCCGGCAGTTGTCGCAGGGCGCCGGAACGGCCTCGTCGGAGGCCGGCGTGGCCAGCCGCGACATCGGCCTGGTGACCTCGAGCGTCGACGAGACGACGGCCGCGGCGCACGGGCTGGAGAGCTCGATCCAGGACATCACGTCGGCCGTGACCGAGGCCGACACGGTGGCGAAGGAGGCCGTGGACCTGGCGGCCACCACCAACCGCACCATCGACCGCCTCCGCACCTCCAGCGAGGAGGTGTCGGCGGTGGTCACCATCATCACGGCCATCGCCGAGCAGACGAACCTGCTGGCCCTGAACGCGACGATCGAGGCGGCGCGGGCCGGCGAGCAGGGCAAGGGCTTCGCCGTGGTGGCGGGCGAGGTGAAGGACCTGTCCCGGGAGACGGCGTCGGCCACCGGCGACATCGCGGCGAAGGTGACGGCGATGCAGACCGACACCGCGGGAGCGCTCGACGCGATCACCCGGATCAGCGCGGTCATCGCCCGGATCGACGAACTGCAGCGGTCGATCTCCACGGCGGTGCACGCCCAGACGAACGCGACCAGCCAGATCGTCGCGAGCATCGCGGCGGCGGTGGTGTCCGCGACCGGGGTGTCGGAGTCGATCGGCAGGGTGGCGGACACCACGACCCTGACCCACGAGGCGGCGACCCAGACCGAGGCCGCGGCGCTCGAGCTGTCTCAGCTGTCCAACAGCTTGCGCATGGTCTCCGACAGATTCCGCCACTGACCGGCCGGCCGGCGGCGGGGCGGAATCCGCCCCACCGCCGGCGCCGGGGTCACGTGGTGCAGGCGGTGCCGTTGAGCTGCCAGCCGGTGGGCGGCTGGTTGGTGCCGGTGTGGGTGCCCTGGAAGCCGAACGACGCGGTGCCGCCCGCGGCGATCGTGGCGTTGTGGCTCACGTTGGTGGCGGTCACCGCCGGCCCGTTCTGCGTCAGGGTGGTGTTCCAGCTGCCGGTGACCTGCTGGCCGTTCCCGAACGAGAACGTCAGCGCCCAGCCGGCGACCGGCGTGCTGCCGGTGTTGGTGACCGTCACGTCGCCGGTGAATCCCGTGTTCCACGAGGTGGCCGCGTAGGTCACCCGGCACGCCGCGGTGCCGCCGGGCGGCGCCGTCGTCGGCGGGGTGCTCGTCGGTGGCGTGGAGGTCGGCGGGGTGGTGGGCGGGGTGGTGGGCGTGGTCCCACCGGTGATCGCGAGCTGCTCGGCGGTGAACGTGCCGTGCGCCGGGTTGACGTCCGCCTCGCCCGCGCCGCCGTCGCAGGCGCGGCTCGGGTTGAACATCAGGTAGGTGCCCGAGTTGCAGGTGCTTCCGGTCGGCGCGGCCGGCGGTTCGGCGTCGCCGCCGATCACCGCGCTGCCGCCGATGGTGGCGCCGCCCTGGATGATCGCGTTGCCCCGCACGACCGCGTTGCCGGTCACCGTGCCGCCGTTGACCCAGGCGAGGTCCTCGATCCGGGCGTTGCCGCTGACCGTGCCGCTGTACACGGCCGCGCGCGGCCCGACGTAGGCGCTGGCGGCCACGTTGGCGTTGCCGGCGACCCAGCCGCCGCCGTTGCTGTGCCAGCGCCCACCGTTGGTGGCCGCCGGCTTGACGTAGCCGGGCTCGTGGCCGGACGGGATCGCGCCGGAGATCCGGAACTCGTACGGGTAGCGGCGGTTCTTGGGCCAGCCGTCGAGGAACCCGTACTTCGGCACGGCGCCGGCGGGCGTACCGGTGACGACCAGGAAGACCTCGCGCTCACCGGGCTGGGTCTGGAAGCTGATCTGGTTGTCGGTGCCCTGGGTCAGCTCCCCGTATCGCGGGGTGCCGTTGCGCACGGCGACGAAGCCGAACGTCCAGCCGGTCGCGCCGGTCTCGGCGTGGCCCTTCAGGTGCAGGCGGATCAGCGCGCCGTCGCTGTCCGGCACGAGCTGGATCTTGTTGTAGCCGTAGTCCGACGGCGCCATCGCGTCGGAGACGCGGTAGTGCCGGGCATTGCCGTCGACCGCCTCGACCGGCACACCCTTGTACGCGTTGAGGAAGCCGGCGCCGTACACGCCGGTGATGAACGGCAGAAAATCGGCGCGGTTGGTGTAGTCCCAGGTCACGTTGTGCTGGGCGTACTCGCCGAGGCGACGGTTGAGCTCGGCCTGCGTGCTGCCGCTGATCCGCCGGTAGGTCTCCAGCGGGTGCTCGGAGCTGAGCGCCTCGTTCCAGATGCGATTGACCATCGCGAGCCCGTCACGGTCCTTGATGTACTGCAGCAGCATCCAGGCGCCGTAGTGGTGACGCGACGAGGAGTAGTACAGATTCTCCGTGCGCAGCCAGCGGGTGAGGTCGCCGGCGGCCGTCCGCGGGTAGACCTGCATGGCCATGAACTCGGCGCTGGCCTCCCAGAACGTGCCCGCCGACGGGTGCGTGAAGCCAACTCCGGAGCGGCCCAGGAAGGTGTAGTTCTGGAACACGTGCGCCAGTTCGTGCGCCAGGCCCCACGAGCCGGGCTGGGCGGCGCCGGGCGCGATGTTGATCACGCCGACCCGGTTGTCGGTCGAGCCGCCGGTGGCCCAGGCGTCGAGTTCGGTGCGGTTCCAGGTGCGGGTGACGATCACGATGATCTTGTGCTGGGCCAGCAGCCCGGTCTCCGGCGTGAACTTCATCGTGTTCACGTAGTAGCTGTACAGGGTCTCCAGCTGGCTGAGGATGTTGTCCGGGTCGAAGCGGTACTCCCCCGCCGCGGTCTTCGGGTCGGTGCCGGATTTCTCGCCCCACAGCAGGATGAAGTCGGCCGACTCCCTGGTCCGGTTCTGCGCCCACGGCACCTCACCGGTGCTCTGCCAGCGGGCCGGGATCCATACGGTCTTGGCCGCGGCGTTCGCGGCGGGCAACAGATCCGGCACGGCCAGCGGCGCCGCGCCGAACACGATCAGCGCGAGCACGGCCAGCCATCGGCGCACCTTGACCCGAGGTCTCATCACAGCATCCCAACGTCGTTCGGACAGGGTTGAGGTCGGCCGCCCGATATCCCTGCCCGGAAGGATGCGTTCTGGTGGCCAGCACGACCATGGTGCGCGGGCCACCCGGCACAGTCAATAGGTGGTCATCGATCTCTTCCAGCGCGCGGCATGATGGACCGGTGGCTCCCCGACGCCGGATAGCGATCATCGCCGCCGCGGTGGTGGTGCTCGCGGTGCTGGCCGGCCTCGGCGTGCGCCTGCTCGGCGGCGACAGCCGGTCCGGGCGGCCGGACCAGGCCATTCCCGGCACGGTCCTGCTGGTCCCCGGGTACGGCGGCAGCCAGGCCGCGCTGTCCCGGCTGGCCCAGCGGCTGGCGGCCGCCGGCCGGGTCGCGCGGGTCGTCGCCCTGCCCGGCGACGGCACCGGCGATCTGCTGGTGCAGGCCGACGCCCTGGAAGACGCCGTGCGGACGGCGCTGGGCAGCGGCGCGCCGTCCGTCGACGTGATCGGATATTCGGCCGGTGGCGTGGTGACCCGGCTCTGGGTGCGGCGGCACGAGGGCGCGACCGCCGCCCGGCGGATCGTCACGCTGGGCTCCCCGCTGCACGGCGCACGGATCGCCGGGATCGGCTCGGCGCTGGCACCGGACGCCTGCCCGACGGCGTGCCGCCAGCTCGCCCCCGGCAGCGCCGTCCTGAACGACCTCGCCGGCGACCCCCTGCCGCCGGGGCTGCCGTGGCTGTCGATCTGGACGGAGAACGACCAGACCGTCCAGCCACCGGAGTCGGCCCGGCTGGACGGAGCTGTGAACGTACCGGTGCAGAGTCTCTGTCCCGGCGCGGTGATCTCGCACGGTGAGCTGCCGACGGACCCGGTGGTCACCGCCCTGGTGCTGCGGGCGCTCGGCCCGGCGCCGCTGGCGGCGCCGGACGCCTGCCCGGTCAGTTCGTGATGTCGCGGGTCGTGAAGTTCGCCCAGGCGGCCCCGAGCAGGACGACCAGGTAGACCACCTGGATGCCGGCGCCGCGCTCGATGTCGCGCCAGAGGATCGGCTCGCGGAAGAAGTCGATCCAGGCGAGCCAGTAGCGGGTCGGAAGGTACGGCCGGATCGCCGCGGCCGCGTCCAGGGTGGCCAGCACCTGGCTGGTGACCAGCACGGACAGCGCCCCCATCGCGGCGCCCAGCGCCGAGTCGGTGACGGTGGACAGGAACAGCGCGATCGCCGCCACCCCCAGCATCGACACGGCGATGTAGGCGACGGTGCCCAGCAGCCGCAGCATCAGGCCGGCCGGGGTGATGGTGACGCCGGACAGCGAGGTCACGTCCGCGGGCAGGGCCACCCCGGCGGACGGTTCGCCGCCGAACAGGGTCAGCCCGGCGGCCAGCGAGGTGAGCAGCACCGCCCCGATCGCGAACAGCACGAAGACGATCAGCGCGATCAGCTTCGCGACCAGCAGCCGGGTCCGCCCGACCGGGCGGATCAGCAGGTAGCGCAGGGTGCCGGTGGCGGCCTCCCCGGCGATCGAGTCACCGGCCAGCACGGCCACCGAGACCGGCAGGAAGATCGGCATGACCAGCGCCATCGCGGCGGCCGGGAACAGGGCACCGTTGCTCAGCACCGCGGACAGGAACGCGCCGCCCTGCCCGGGCGGCGGCGGGATCCTGGTCGTGGCCAGGAAGACCGCGACGATCAGCGGCAGGGCGCAGAGCAGCGCCGCGATCAGATAGGTGCGCGGCCGCCGGAACAGCTTCGCCAGCTCCACCGTGATCATGGCGCCTCCACCCGGTCGGCACTGGTCGTCGTCGCGGCCAGCACGATCTGTTCGAGCGAGCGCCGTTCGCCGGCGAACTCGGTGATCCGGATGCCGGCCCGGACCAGTTCGGCGTTCAGGTCGCCGGGGTCGGGATGACGCACCGTCAGCAGATGGCCCTGAACGGCCTCGACCTTGCCGTCCAGCAGCGCGACCACCCGTTCCGGGTCGGGGGTGCCGACCACCACCCGGCCGGTCGGCGCCCGCAGCGTGGCGAGGTCGTCCTGCAGCACCAGCCGGCCGCGGTCCATCACCCCGACCCGGGTGCACAGCGCCTCGATCTCGCCGAGCAGGTGGCTGGAGAGGAACACGGTGGTGCCGTCGGCGTTGAGCTCGATCAGCAGGTCCCGGATCTCCCGGATGCCGCGCGGGTCCAGGCCGTTGGTCGGCTCGTCGAGGATCAGCAGCCGGGGCCGGCGCAGCAGGGCCGCGGCCAGGCCGAGCCGCTGCCGCATGCCCAGCGAGTACGCGCGCACCGGCCGGCGGTCGATCCCGGCGAGCCCGACCCGCTCCAGGGCCTCGCCGACCCGGGCGCGGCGGTCGCGGCGGCCACCGCCCGGCCCGGCCGCGTCCAGCAGGCTCAGATTGGTCCGGCCGGACAGGTGCGGGTAGGCGCCCGGGCCCTCGACCAGGGCGCCGACCGACGGCAGGATCTCCTTCACCCGGCGCGGGACGGCCGATCCGAGCACCTCGATCTCGCCGCGGGTGGCGAAGACCAGGCCGAGCAGCATCCGGACGAGGGTGGTCTTGCCGGAGCCGTTCGGGCCGAGCAGGCCGTACCGGTCGCCCTCGCGAACCTCCAGGTCGACCCCGTCCACGGCGTGGATCCGGCCGTACCGCTTGGTCAGGTCCGTGGTTCTGATCATCGGGCGGCTCCGGCCAGGTCGGTGGCGACGCGTTCCAGCACGGCGGGCCGCACCAGCCCGGCGACCAGGAAGGTCCGCTCGGCCTGGACGACCAGGACGGTGAGCAGCCCGGTGCCGAGCAGCGCGGCCCGGCCGCTCGGCACCGGCAGGCCGCGGCCGAACCGCACCGCGTTGTCGTACGCCTCGGAGCCGAATCGGCGTGGCACCGGCAGCACCACGAACTGCGCCAGCCCGGCGCCGTAGACCCCGACGGCCCGGGTCCCGTCGAGCGGGTCGCGGCGCCGCTGACCGGCCAGCAGGTCCGGCGGTACGCCGAAGCGGCCGCGGTTGAGCGCACCCAGCACGTCCGGCGCCTCGCCCAGCGCGTAGCCCATGCCCGGCCGCCGGGCCGGTGGAGTCAGCACGTCGCCGTCCGGCACGCTCAGGCGCAGCTCCAGGAAGCGGCTGATGAAGGCCGGCCGTTCCCCGCCCCGCGCCGTGAGCTCGACCCGCAGCGGCAGGCCGGAAGCCGGATCGGCCCAGATGTCGACGTGGTCGACGGTGCTGTCCCCCGCCGCGGGCGCGATCCGCAGGCCGGCCGCCGGAATGCCCGCGACCCGCTTGGCCGGCAGCGGCTGGAGCGCCTCGCCCGCCGCGAGGCCGAGCAGCCGGCGTGCCAGGTCGGGTGGGGTCAGGTCGGCCGCCCGGGGCAGGCGGACCCGCTGATCACCGACGATCCGGGAAAGCTGGTTGTCGTCGAAGTCCCAGACGTACTCCGCCTCCGGGGTGCGGTAGAGATCGCGTTCGGTGCCGCCGGCGATGACGTCGACCCGCCAGCGGTCGGGTGCCGCATACCAGGTGCGCATCTCGGTCGTGCCGCTGGCCAGGGCGGTGACCCGCGCCAGGTTGGGCAGCGGCGGGATCGGCAGCAGGCCGTTGCTCTGCGCGAAGCCCTGATAGGGCTGGTCGGAGGAGGCGACCATCCGCTCGCGCAGCACGGCCACGCCGGGCTCGGCGGCGGACACGGGCCACCGGTTGACGACGATCGGAATGCCGCACAACAGCGTGACGACGCCGAGCACGATGCCCCAGCGGCGCCGCGCTTCCGCCCTCACCACCGTGCGGCCCCTGCGCATAGGCCTGCAACCGTACCCGCGGCGGCCCGGCTCAGGTTTGGCCCGGGACGGTCGAACGGGGGTGAGGGACCAGTAAGCGTGAGGGAGAACAGGGCATGGCACGGACCGGCGGTCTGGGATCGGCGTTCGACAATCGCTCGCTGCGGACGAAGATCGGCTCGGCCGTGCTGGTCGCGACCACGATGGGGGTGATCATCGCGGCGGTCGCGTTGCGGACGCTCTACCAGATGGGCGATACCTCCATCGCCGCCCAGCGACACGACCTCGGCGTGCTGAAGGCCTCGTCGGCCGTCGGGCAGAACCTCGAGGCTTTCGTCGGCTCCATCACCGCGATGAAGGCCTATCCGGCGATCGCCGCGGACATCGCCAAGAATCTGGCGGTGCAGCAGGAGACGGTCGACTCCGGCCTGAAGACGCTGGCCACCAGCCTCACCGACCCCGCGGGCACGACGGTCGTCGCCAAGATGAGCACCGACTGGGACGCCTTCAAGACCTTCCTGACCAGCGTGCCGCCGACGGCCACGCCCGCGGAACTGGCCACCGGACTGGCCGATTTCACCAAGCTGCACGACGAGCTCGTCAGCGATCAGGCCGCGGTGGAGCAGTACGTCTCCGACCGGGTGAGCGCGCAGATCGCGGACGCCGAGGAGCGCGAGTCCTCGGCGGTCCAGACCATGGTGGTCCTGCTGGTCGCCGGCGTGGTGGTCAGCCTGTATCTGGGGATGCGGGTCGCCAACCGCGTCCGCCGCGCGGTCGCCGGGGTCTCCCACGCGGCCGAGGGGCTGGCCGAGGGCGACCTCACCCGGTCCTGCGACGTGACCGTCCGCGACGAGGTCGGCCGGATGGCCGCCGCGCTCGACCGCGGCATCAGCCGGCTGCGCGAGGACGTGGTGCAGCTCGTGGGCAACGCCACCACCCTGCGGAATTCCGCCAACCAGCTGACGTCGGTCTCCGGCGCCGTCAGCTCGGCCGCCAACGAGGCGTCCGTGCAGGCCGGCTCGGTCGCCTCGGCGGCCGATGTGGTCTCGAACAACCTGCAGATCGTCTCGACCGGCTCGCAGGACATGGGCGCCTCCATCCGCGAGATCAGCGCTTCGACCTCGGAGGCGACGGGCGTCGCCGCGCAGGCGGTGCAGGTGGCCGCCGCCACCAACGCCACCGTCGCACGGCTCGGCGAGTCGTCCACCGAGATCGCCACCGTGGTCAAGGTCATCACCGCGATCGCCGAGCAGACCAACCTGCTGGCGCTGAACGCGACCATCGAGGCGGCGCGCGCCGGCGACGCCGGCAAGGGCTTCGCGGTCGTCGCGAGCGAGGTCAAGGACCTGGCCCAGGAGACCGCCAAGGCCACCGAGGACATCGTGCGCCGGGTCGAGACGATTCAGGCCGACACCTCCGGCGCGGTGGCGGCGATCGGCGAGATCAGCGCGATCATCGAACGGATCAACGACATCCAGGTGACGATCGCCTCCGCGGTCGAGGAGCAGACGGCCACCACCCAGGAGATGAACCGGACCCTGTCGGAAGCCGCCGACGGGGCCGGCAACATCGCGGCGACCATCGCCGGGGTGTCGGACGCCACCCGCCGGACCACCGAGACCATCGACGAGACCAGCCAGGCCGCCGCCGACCTCGCGGTGATGTCCCGGCAGCTCCAGGACCTGGTCTCCCGCTTCCGCTACTGACCGCGGGCAGGGGTGACCCTCAGTGCGCGGCGTCGGCGCCGAGCTCGACGATCAGCACCCCGGCGGAGATGAGCAGGATGCCGACGGCCATGGTGCGGGTCAGCGGCTCACGGAAGATGAAGCGGGCCAGGACCGCGGTCAGCGCCACCCCGGACGCCGCCCAGATGCCGTAGGCGACGCCCAGCGCGATCCCCTCGGCCAGCGCCAGGCTCAGGAAGACGAAGGCCAGCACGTAGCCACCGGCGACCGGCAGGATCCAGGCCTTCCTGGTCAGGCCGCCGGAGGCGCGCAGCGACATCGTGGCGCCGACCTCGCTCAGGATCGCGGCGATGAGGAACACCCAGGTCATGCCGGCACCTCGTGCTCCCGGGCGGCCCGCTGCGAGCCGAGCTCGACGGTCAGCACGCCGGCGATGATGAGCGCGATGCCCAGGCCCATCAGCGCGGTCAGCGGTTCGCCGTAGATCACCGCGGACAGGATCGCGGTGACGGTGACGCCGCCGGCGCCCCAGATGCCGTACGCGACGCCGATCTTCATGCCGAGCCGCAGGCAGACCGCCAGGAAGGCGAACGCGGCGACGTAACCGGCGGTCACCAGCGCGTACCAGGCGGGCTGGTCGAGGGCGGCCTTGAGGGCGAGGGTCGCCGCGACCTCGCTGCCGATCGCGGCGGTGAGCATGAGCCACTTCTTCATCAGCGGTGCTCGCTTTCGGTGGTGAGGGAGCGGATCAGGTCGACGACGGCGTCGCGATCGGCGGGGCCGGGCGGAAAGACCCCGGTAGCCTCGGCCGCCCAGAGACCGTCGGCCGCGAGGCGGGCGACGGTCAGGGCGGCCCGGGTGCGGCCGTCGAGCCCGGCCGGCAGGTCGAACCAGCGGCCCATCCGCTCCAGCCACGGCCCGGCGAGGCTGGGACGGTAGGCCGCCTCGGTGTAGACGGCATATTCGCCGCGGGAATCCGAGCCCTGGGCGGCGACCTCCGCGTAGGCCCGGATGCGTTCCGCCGGCGTCGCGTCGGCCAGGGCGCCGCCGAGGCACTCCGCCATCGCCCGCTCCAGGCGGGCGGCCGCGTGGTCGACGATGGCCAGCATCAGCGCCTCCCGGCTCGGGAAGTGATACATCAGGCCGGGCTTGGTGATGCCGGCCTCCCGGGCCACGGCGTCCAGGGTGATGTCGGCGCCGTCCGACACCCGCAGCAGCCGCAGGGACGCGTCCAGCAGTGCCGTCCGCTGACTTGGTCTCATCCGGGTTACTTTACCTTCCGGACGGTAAAGTTACAACCGCCGGGTCTGCCCGAAGCACACCTGCCGGCGCGCCCGGCGGCGTACCCTGACCTGGGTGAAGTCCGCGCCGACGGGGCAGACCCCGGCCGACGGCCGACCCCGTGGTCGGGGACGCCGGTCGCGGATCCTGGCCCTGGTGATCTGCCTCGGCATGATCGGCACCGGGCTGGCGGTGGGCGCGCTGCGGCGCACCGACGAGGACAGGCTCAGCCGGGCGCTCGCCCAGCGGACCACGATGGTCGCGCACACCCTGACCGCCGAGATGCGGCGGTACAGCACCTCCCTGCTCGACCTGGCCGGCGCGGTCGGCGCCCAGGCCCAGCTCGCGACGCGCGAGTTCGAGGCGATCACCGCGGCGACCGACCAGCAGCGGCTGCCCGGGGCCACCGGGGTCGCGCTGGTCGTGCCCGCCACCGGCGCGGAGGTGCACCGGGTGCAGGCCACCTGGCGCCGCGCCGGAAGCCCGGACCTGCGGCTGCGGCCCGCGCCGGGGCACTCCTCCGGGCACCTGTTCGTCGTGCTGAGCCGGTCCATCGACGGCACCGGTTCGAGCGCGGGCGAGGACCTGGCGGCGTCGCCCGAGGCCACTGCCGCGCTCAGCCGGGCCCGGGAGGGCCATCAGATCGCGATCAGCGCCGGTTACCAGCTGGTCCAGGACGCGGAGGTGCCCGAGGGCGAGCGCCAACTGGGGTTCCTGCTCGCCGCGCCGGTGTACGCCACCTCACCGTCGGCGAGCGACGCCGGGCAGTTCCGCGGCTGGATGGTGATGGCGCTGCGGGGCGGCGACTTCCTGCGGGACGCGATCGGCCGGATCGCCGGGAACGCCGTCGCCGTCACGCTCTCCGACCCGGAGACCGGTGCCACCGCCCCGGTCGGGCGCCGGCTGCCGGCGGCCGGGATCGACGAGGGCCGGCCCGCCCGTACGGCGCCGATCATCGTGCCGCAGCGCACCTGGCAGGTCACCGTCGCGCCCACCGACCAGGTCCTGCCCGACGCCGACCTGCACCTCGACGTCGTCGCCGCGCTGATCGGCACCCTCATCACGGCGTTGCTCGCCGCGCTGACCGGCGCGATGGTCAGCTCCCGCAACCGCGCGCTGCGGCGGGTGGACATCGCCACCGCCGCGCTGCGCGACGACATCAGCCGCCGCGAGGCGGTCGAGCAGCAACTGCGCCGCCGCGAGGAGGAACTGGTCGGATTCGCCGGCATCGTCGCCCACGACCTGCGCAGCCCGCTCGCCCGCATCACCGGCTACGCCGACTTCCTGCGCGAGCAGGCCGCGCCCCGGCTCGAACCGGAGCACCGCGACTTCCTCGACCGCCTCTACGGCGGCGCCCGGCGCATGCAGTCGCTGATCGACGACCTGCTGAACTACGCCACCGCCGACAACCAGACGCTGCTGCGCCAGCAGGTCGACCTGAACCGGGTGGTGGCCGAGGTGATCCGGGACCGGGTGAACGGCTACGACGACCAGCAGCCCGCGATCGTGCTCTGGCCGCTGCCGACCGTGGACGGCGACCCGGTCCTGCTGCACCAGGTCCTCGACAACCTCATCGGCAACGCCCTGAAATACACCCGCGCCGGCCAGGACCCACGCATCGAGATCAGCGCTACCCCGCAGGACGGCGGAGGCTGCCGGATCGAGGTGGCCGATCGCGGCATCGGCATCCCGGCGGCGCAGCAAGCGACCGTCTTCACCCCGTTCACCAGGGCCGACGGCAGCCAGAACTACCACGGCACCGGGCTGGGGCTGGCCATCGTGCACCGCATCATCGAACGCCACGGCGGCGAGGTGGGGGTGCGGGCGAACCCCGGCGGCGGCAGCCGGTTCTGGTTCACCCTGCCGGCCACCGTCCCGCGCGAGCGGGCCGCGGCCGTGCCGGATCGCGCCGGCGCCGCCTGACGCCGCGCTACTGGCCGATGCGCCCGTCGATCCGCTCGCGCAACAGGTCCGCGTGGCCCAGGTGGCGGGCATACTCATGCACCATGCCGACCAGCACGTCGCGCAGCGACATCAGCCCGCCGCCGCTGCCGTGCTCGTTCAGCGGATCATCACCGGTGATGTCGAGACCGGGCGCCTCGGCCACGAACCGCGTCGCGAAATCCACCTCCGCACGCCAGGCGTCCCACGCCTCCGCGACCACCCGGGGGTCGGCGACAGCACCGTCGAAGTCACCGTCGCGGTCGGTGTCGGAGCAATACAGCCGGGGCACGTCCTGTCCCGACATCAGCACCCGGAACGTCGCACGCTCCACTTCGGCCAGATGCCGCACCAGCCCCAGCAGCGACATCGTCGACGGTGCGACCGAACGCCGCGCCATTGCCTCCGCCGGCACCGTGCCGGGTGGCTACTCTCGCGGTGGCGCGAGCGACGGCGGCCTGGTCGTCGGCTCCATCGGCCTGCTTCCTGCCGATCCTCGAGAAGGCGCGTTCCCTTACCACGTGACGCCGGGCAAACCAGCATCCGGACTTCGTCGACGACGCTTTGTCCGGCTCCCTTGCCGGTGTCCGCCCGGCGGGGGTGGTGGTGGTTGCTCGCTTTGCTCTGCTTCCCCATCGGAAACACCGGGTGGAATGTGCGGGTTTGCTTATCGGTTGATGCCGGCTGGTTAAATCGGTCTGACCGGATTCCACCGGGCCACCCGGGTGGAGCCGGGTCCGTCGGTTTCGCAATCACCAGTCCGAGGCTGTGATGGCGAGGTTCCGAAGGTTGGTCGGGAGCAGCAGCGACCGGCTCAGCGCCTGGCTGCCGCCCATCACCAGGCCGATCCGGCTTGACCGATCGATCACGATCGCGGCTGGACGGCCATCAGGTGATCCGAGATCAGATCACGTTCACGCGGTTCGGCGAACGATGGCCCGCAGGTCGCGCGGCCGCGGCCGGTGAGCGCCAGGCGGTGGCCGCCGTCGCCGAGGCCTACACCTCGTTCGCCTAACGCCGGCCCGCGCCCGTGGTAACCGTGGTCGAACCCGTGGTGGACCCATGGGTCGTGCCTTCCAGTCAGCCAGTCGGGCCGAAGCGCAGTTCCAGGTATCCGCGAAGCAGTTCGAGGTACGGTCGGGCCGCAGGCAGGGGGTCGTCGAGCGCCTTGATCACGGCCGTGAGGTCCGCGGGCGTCGCGTCGGCCAGTGGCAGGTTGGGCAGGGCTGCCAGGCGAGCTGGTAGGGGGTCGACGAACACGTCGACCCCCGTGCGATCCGCCGCGGGACACGCGAACATGTGGCCGTCCGGCGAGTCCCACAGTGTTACAGCGGGCAGCGCCGGGCCGCCGATCTCGGTGAGCGTCCGGGCGTCGCTCCAGTGCAGCCGATCCTCGATGTCGACCGTGGCGATCTCGCCGCGGCCGGGGAACACGGCCAGCGAGGAGACCTGGTGCCGGTGCGGGGGCTCGGTCTCGATCTCGATCGTGTCGCCGCGCACCCGCCAGATCCGCAGGTAGGGTCCTGAGTGGCCGCCGGGTGCCGAGCCGACCATGGCCAGGCGGTCCGGGGCGAGGAAGGCGGCGGCGTTCACGAAGGTGTCGGGCGGACTGCTGGCGAGCACGCGCCGCGCCATGGTGTCGAGGAGCCAGACCCGCTCGCCGCTGTCGACCAGCACCCGCCCGTCGAGTGGGTCGACCGCCGTCAGCCCGTAGTGCCACCGGTCCGGCAGGCCGAGGTCACGGTGAAAACGGACGTTGCTCACCTCGTGCCCGGCGGCGTCGAAGAACGTCAGGGTGCCGTCGTGCGGCAGTCCACCCTGGTAAGGAGGCGGCACACCGCGGCCGGGCAGGATCACGTCCTCCCGGACGAACCCGTCGGAGCGGGGCAGGATCATCTGGTGCGCGACGGCGGTGTTGCCCTTGTGGAGCCCGGTGACGTGGCCGTCGACGACAATGGCCGGCCGGTACCCGCGGTTTTCCCCGCGGTCTGCCAGCCTCGCGTCATAGAGGACACCGGCACGCCGCCGCCGCTCGACGAGGTTGCCGTCCGGCAGGCTGAACAGCAGCCAATCAACGGTCAGGTCGGCTTTGGAGAACGAGACGGCTCTGGAGGACGGGACGGTGACGACCGCCCATCGCCCGTCCGGGGAGAACGAGCAACTGTGCGGCGCGGTGTCCGTGTGCAGCCGTACCGGCGCTGGGAACGCCAAGGCCGATCGGCCGGCCGCCAGCGCATCCGGATCGGCCCGCGCGAGCAGGTCGAACAGCCGCCGCGAGGCCGCGTCGGGGGGCTGCCACCGGCCGGCGATGGAACGGGCGACCGCCGCCGCGTCCGCCAGTGAAAGCCTGCTTGCGCTGTCCCACCGGCGTGGCCAGTCCTGCGGTCCGGCGACCTCCGTGGCCGCCGTGGCGGTGGCCGCCATGCGCACAGTCTCGCGTATCGTCGCCCGGGTCCGCTCGTCGACATCCTCGAGAACGTCGGCGAGCACTGAACCGTCCGCATCGATTCCGGGTAGCCGCGCCATCTGCCCGGTCAGCGCGTAGAAACTCGCCAGCCGGCGCGGTCCCCACTCGGCCAGCACCCGGTCGGGGAGGAGCGAACCGACGGTGGCGCGCTCACGGGCGCTGCGCCGGACGTCTTCGGCGGTCCGGATGAGGTCGCCGACCGCGGAGTCCGGCACCGGACAGCGGGTCAGCTCGGCCGGCACCGGCCGCTCCGGGTCAGCACTGCAGGCGGTCCAGGCGACGCTGATCGCCCGCGGGCTCCCGGCCACAAGCGTGGCGACGGCCCTCCGGTTGACGCCGGTGAGCTGCGGGTCGGTCAACACCCAGCCGACACTGAACGCCAGATCGGCAGGCACCGGCCAACTGGCGAACCCGTCGGGCAGTTCCTGGCTCTTGTCCGGACACCAGGCGTACCAGACTCCGGTGAACGCGTTCGCGTCGCCGCGGGCGCCGGCCGCGACCAAGCGCCGCCACGCGGCTCGGGCGAGCACACCGTGGCCAACGCCCCGACGCGAACGCGCGATCCAGGACAGAAAGAGCGCCGAACTGATCCGCATCCCCTGCTCACTCCTCCCCAGCTGGCGGAGCTGCCACACCCGAGGCTAGCCCGCTGCGACCGGATCAACTCGCTCCTCAGCCGCGACCTGAGGTCCCCGATTCCGCGCCAGCCGACCACCTGTCGGTAACCGGGCTTAGTTGGCGGCCCAATCGCTGCCCACCTGACCAAGATCGATCACTCTTCACGGGACAGAACCCCGCTCTCACGAGCGAAATCAGCCGGGCGTTGGCCGGGGGTGTTTCCGATGAGGAAGCAGAGCAAAGGCGTCCCATGAGCCCAGGTGTCGAGCGGCTGCCTTGGGGAGGTGGTGTGACCAGGCGGTTGTCTCGTTTGTAGACGGTGCCGGTGGTCCGTTCCCAGATCAGCGTCTTGTGCATCCGGGTGACGACCTTGAGCACCTCGGCCCGCGCGCTGTCACCGGCCATCAAGCGCAGCTGGTGCGGGCCGACAGCGTCGGCTCAGGACTCAACGTCCAGGCAGTCAGTGCTCGTCCGCCGGCGGCTACCTATGAATCAGGGTGTGGGCAAGTCAGGCCGGTGCTGTCGTACGGACCGGATGATGTCGTTGCCGATCTGCTCGAGAAAGCGACCGGCCAGCGTGAGTCGGGCTTCGGTGGCGGGGCAGGCCCCGAAGATGTCGGCGCCGCGCAGCACGGTGGCGGCGAGCCGCTGGTTGGCGCGGGCGCCGACCAGCACCGACCGGAAGCCCGCGTCCTCGTCGAGGTGGTACCGGTGGCGTCTGCCGCCGTGGTCGCGGTCGCGGCGGATCAGAGCCTGCTGGTCGAGGAGGGCGACCGCGTGCGAGATGGTCGCCGCGCTGACCTGGAGGTGGCTCGCCAGTTCGGCGGCGGTGCGGCTGCCGGTCTCCGAGGTGAACAGGCAGGCCATGATGCCGGCGGCCGTGCGTGGCAGGCCGGTTTCGATGAGCGCCGCGGTGAGCTCGGTGACGAACGCCGCCGTCGTGCCGGGATCGGGGCCGCTGCTTTCGCTGAGTTGCCGCGTCGCGGCCGGCGGGCTTGGCCTGCGCCGGGCGCGGTGGGTCGTCGCGAGTTGCGCCAGTTCCGCGCGGTATCGGCCCGGTCCGCCGTTGCGCGCGACCTCGCGGCTGACCGTCGAGGTGGGACGGCCGAGCTGCCGGGCGATCTGGACGTAGTCCAGGCCCCGCGCCAAACCCGCGGCGATCCGCTGTCGGTCGGCTCTGGTCAGCCTGCGTCCTGGCATCCGGCCGCCTCCTTCTGTCCGGTGGACCCGACGCAGTATGTGTGCCGGTCGTCGGCCGGTGCAACGTACCGCCTTCGCCGTGCATTAACCGGCACCACCATTGCAATCACTGATCGCGGCTGTGAGCTGCACAGACGGTGCGAACCCGGCGCGCCGGGCCGTTGCCCGGTCTTCGGTTCTTGCTGAACGATCGAATCCGGTCACCCCCGCGGAGACGGGATGACATTCGAGACAGACCAGCGAACAGGAGCACTCATGCGCGCCAAGGGCATCACCTACGACACCGGATTCACCCCTGGTGGGCGCAGCTCGCGAGCTGACTTCCACGCCGACGCGGTGCGGCGGGAGATCCGGACCATCGCCGAAGACCTGCGCTGCGATGCCGTACGGATCACCGGCGGTGACCCCGAGCGGCTGGCGGTCGCGGCCCGGCACGCCGCCGACGCCGGGCTCGAGGTCTGGTTCTCCCCGTTTCCCTGCGAACTCTCCGCCGGCCAACTGCTTCCGTACTTCGCCGACTGCGCGGACCGCGCCGAGGCGGTCGGAGCCGACGTCTTCGTAGCCGGCTGTGAGCTGAGTCTGTTCGCCTCCGGTTTCCTGCCCGGAGCGGACACCTTCGCCCGGATCAAGGCCCTCACCGGCGGCGACGCCGCGGTCCTCGGCGCGCTCGCCGACGCCCGCGCCCCGATGAACGCCCTGCTGGCCGCAACCGCGGCGACCGTGCGCGAGCGGTTCGGCGGCAAGATCACCTATGCTTCCGCCACCTGGGAGGAGATCGACTGGGCGCCCTTCGACATCGTCGGCGTCGACGCCTACGTCGATCCCACAGACCCCGCCTTCCTCCCGGGCCTGCGAAGCTACCTCCGGCACGGCAAGCCGGTCGCGGCGACCGAGTTCGGCTGCTGCACATACCGGGGCGCGGCCGCCCGCAGCGGAATGGGCTGGGACATCGTCGACTACGACGCCGATCCGCCGCACATCGACGGCGACTACGTCCGCGACGAGGATGAACAGGCCAGCTACCTGCGCGAGCTCTTCACCGCCTTCGACAAGGAGGGCGTCGACACGGCGTTCTGGTTCACCTTCGCCGGCTACCACCTCCCGCACCGCGATGATCCGCGCTTCGACCTCGACCTGGCCGCCTTCGGGGTCTGCAAGGTCATGCCCGACGGCGATCTCGCACCCAAGCGGACCTTCCACGCGCTGGCGGAGATCTGACGAGGGGCGTCCACCGGCCGGTCAGATCGCCGCGGGCTGCGGCGATCCGACGGATTCGTACAGCTCCTGCAGCAGGCCGGTCTGTTCGTCCAGGTCGAAGTGGGCCTCGATGTGCCGGCGCGCCTGGCGGCCCAGGCGGGCCCGGAACTCGTCGTCGGTGAGCAGCCGCCGGATGGCCACCGCCAGCGCGGCGCGGTCGCCCTCCCGGCAGAGCAGGCCGGTCTCGCCGTGCAGCACCGCTTCCGGGATGCCGCTGTGGTAGGTCGAGATCGTCGGCAGGCCCATGCTCCCGGCCTCCAGGATCGTGGTCGGCAACCCTTCGGTGTCACCGTTGGGTGCCGTCTTCGACGGGGAGACGAAGACCTTCGACTCGGCCAGGGCACGGCGCACCACCGTGGCGTCCTGGACGCCCAGGAAGGTCGCGTCCAGGCCCAGTTCCGCGGCCCGCAGCCGGATCGGCTCCGCCAGCGGTCCCGCGCCGATGAGCAGGACCCGGGGGCGCAGGTCGGGGAGCATCCCGACCGCTTCCACCAGATCGTCGATGCCCTTCTTCGCGACGAAGCGCCCGACGAAGACGATGTCCCACTTCGGCGGCACCGGGGCCGGAACGGCGGCGATCGGCACGCCGGTGTGGTGCACGCGCACCTTCGCGGGGTCCGCGCCGAGCTCGATCGCCCGGGCCCGGATGAACTCCGACACCGCGATGATGAGGGCCGCCCGGGCGAACGCGGCGCGCAGGTGCCTGCGGTGCCGCAGCCCTCGCAGGCCCGGCCGCCGGGCCTGGCTGGTCACGTCGAGGCCGTGCAGGGTGATGATCAGCGGGACGCCGAGCCGGGTGGCCGCCCGGCTGACGAGCCAGCCGTCGCCCCCGAAGTGCGCGTGGATCACCGTCGGGCGCAGGCCGGACAGCAGCCCGCGCAGTCGCGGCGACCTCCCGGTCAGGCGGAGCAGGAGCCAGCCGAGCCGGCCTCCGGCGGTGTCCGGGTAGGCGATGGCATCGGTGTCCACGGCGATCGGCGACTCGACCTTGACGGCGCCCACGTACGCCGGCCGCCAGCGCGTCAGCGCGCCGCCCTGGTGCCGGATGAACGTCTCGGAGGCCGGCAGTAGGCAACTGCGCCAGATCGCGACCGTCCTACCCGCGGGCGCCGTCACGCGCCAGCTCCTCACTGCGGTCCGCTTGGGCGGGAAGCCGGAGAACCCCGTCATCGCCGCTGCTCTCCGCTGCGGCGGGCACCGCGGGCGCTGCGGCGGGACGCTGCCCACGGCGGCGGCCGAGCACCCGGTCGCGGAGGCTGGCGCGCAGCTTCGGCGGGATGAGCCAGATCTGCAGGAAGGTCAGGTAGTCGATCGCACCGGGCCGCCCGTGCCGGCGCGCTTCGCGCAGCAGCATCCCGAAGACCCGGGCGCTGCGGGTGGGCGCGGCCATCGAGCTGATCACGCTCATGATCAATGCCGCGTACGCCCGCGGGGTGACCAGGTGGCGGCTGCGCCGCAGCCATTCGAGCTGACCCTCCCAGGGCGAGTGCAGCGTGATCCGCGGCCGGTTCTCGTCCTGGTGGAAGATCACCAGCGGCTCGGCCGCGAAGACCAGCTCGATGTCCTCGTGGTGGACCGCCCGCAGCACCCAGTCGAGTTCCTGCATCCGGCGCAGCCCGACGGTGAACGGCTCCCGGCGCAGCAGCACGGTCGGCGCCATGATCGTCGACGTCTGGATGAAGCCGTCGCCGTAGAACAGCCCGCGGCGCACGGTGAGATATTCGCTCACCGGCTCGCCCGGGGCCGGCAACCGGCGCGGCAGGACCGAGTCGGCGCGCGGGGTGCGGTTGATCAGCCGGCTGGCCACCACCGGCATCGCCGTCTTCGCGCCCCTGGCGGCGTCGAGCTGGACCGCGAGCTTGTGCGGCAGCCACTCGTCATCGTCGTCCAGCAGCGCCGTCCAGGGCGCGCGGGCCGCGCGGACGCCGACGTTGCGGGCGTTCGGCGCGCCACCCGGCGCCGGCACCACGACCACCCGCAGCCGGGCATCGGTGATCCGGGCCAGCGCGCGGCTCGTCGGCTCGTCCGGTCCGTCGATCACCACGATGACCTCGATGGCGCCGACCGTCTGCGCCAGCGCGCTGCGGACCGCCCGGGTCACCAGCTCCGGTCGGAAGCGCGTCGGCACGACCACGCTGACTTCGGGCAGCCTATCCATGAGAAACCTCTCAACACACAGCAATGAGGACGAGCGCATTGGCGAGAGCGAATTCACCGCGCGGTCGCATCGGGAGCGCCAAGGGCCGCGACACGGATGGAAGATACGGCTCGTGAAAGGCGCCCGGATGAATAGCCGGTGGCGAACGCAGGTCGTTCGGCCAAGCACTGCCCCGGCCCGAAATGGCGGCGGCGAACCGCGCGAAGACCACCGGCGGGAAACCGGCGTCATCAATGCTGAGCTGCTAGAAGTCGATGCCTTGACGCGCGCGGCTCGGCGCCGCGCCGGCCCCGCCGACCAGTCGCCGGCAAATTTCCGGTTAACGGAAAAGGACAGCCGATCGCACCTTCTCCCAATAACGCGCTGCCGCCGGTTGAATATCCGCCGTCCCCGCGTTTCTCCGCCGCCACCGCCGGCCGGACCCGGCCTATACACTCGCCGACGTTCGAGCGACCGACGTTCGGGCCGAGGACGGAAGCCGGAGAAGCCGCAGATGACAGTCGACGATGCCACCGCCGGCCGCCGCATCGTGATGCTGGTCGACAACGGCGTCGAGGGCGACTCCCGGGTGCAGAAGACCGCCCGGTCGGCCGCCGAGGCGGGGTGGGACGTGATCCTGCTGGGCTGCTCCCCCACCGATGCCCCGCAGCGGTGGCGGCTCGGCCCGGCCCAGGTGCACCTGCTCCCGATGAACGCGGCGCCGGCCGCCGCCGGCCACCGGTCCGCGACCGGGCGCCTCCGCGCACGCCTGCTCGCCCGCGGCGGGCCGCTGCTGCGGGCGGCACGGTGGGCGCGGCGGCCGGTGGAGTACGCGCAGGTGTGGTTCTGGCGCGCGGCCCAGGGCGACCGGTCCTGGCGGCGGCTGGAGCCGGGCCTGTGGAACTACGAGCGGGCCTTCGGCGCGGTGATCGACGGGCTGGCGCCGGATCTGATCCACGCGCACGACTTCCGGATGCTGGGCGTGGGCGCGCGGGCGGCGGAACGGGCCCGGGCCGCCGGCCGCCCGGTCAAGCTACTCTGGGACGCGCACGAGTTCCTGCCCGGGGCCAAGCCCAGGCGGGCCAACGCGCGCTGGCTGCCCGCCCACCTCGCCCACGAGCGGGAGTACGTGCCGTACGCCGACGCGGTGGTGACCGTCTCCACCGCGCTGGCCGACCTGCTGCGGCGTCAGCACCACCTGGCCGAGCTGCCGACCGTGGTGCTCAACGCCCCGGCGGTCACCCCGCACCCGCCGGCGGAGTCCACCCCGGTTCCGGACCTGCGGCGACTGTGCGGAGTGGACGGCGGGACCCCGTTGCTGGTCTACAGCGGATCGGCGACGGCCCAGCGCGGGCTGGGCACCGTCGTGGCGGCGCTGGCCCGGCTGGACGGCGTGCACCTGGCGCTCGTCGTCGGCGACGCGGCCACGCCGTACCTGCGGCAGTTACTCGCCGCCGCGGCCCGGCTCGGGGTCGCCGACCGGGTCCATACCGTTCCCTACGTGCCGCACTGGCAGGTGCCGGCCCTGCTGGCCGCGGCCGACGCCGGGGTCATCCCGATCCACCACTGGCCGAACCACGAGATCGCCCTGATCACGAAGTTCTTCGAATACTCACACGCCCGGCTGCCCATCGTGGTCAGCGAGGTGCGCACCATGGCCGAGACCGTCCGCGCCACCGGGCAGGGCGAGGTGTTCCGGACCCGGGACCCGGCCGACTTCGCGCGCGCGGCCCGGGCCGTGCTGGCCGACCCGGGACGATACCGGGCCGGCTACGACGGGCCGGACAGCCCGCTGCCGGCGTGGACCTGGGAGGCCCAGGCGGCGCTGCTCGACGCCCTCTACCAGAGGTTGCTGGCGGGCGACCAGACGAGCAAGGAGGCCACGGCCCGATGAGCGAGCCCGACGTCAGCATCGTGGTGCCGGTCTACAACACCATGCCCTACCTCACCCAGTGCCTGACCTCGCTGGTGGAGCAGACCATCGGGCTGGACCGGATCCAGATCGTCGCCGTGGACGACGGCTCGACCGACCGCAGCGGCGCGGAGCTGGACCGGTTCGCGCGGCGGTATCCGGCGGCCTTCACCGTCATCCACCAGGCCAACTCCGGCGGCCCCGCCGGGCCGTGCAACCGCGCGCTGGAGGTCGCGACCGGCCGCTACGTCTTCTTCGTCGGCTCCGACGACCGGCTGGGCCCGGATGCGTTGCGACGGCTGGTCGCCGCCGCCGACACCTACGGCTCCGACGTGGTGCTGGGCAAGGTCGTCGGCGTCCATAGCCGGCACATCTACCAGGACATCTTCGCCCGCGACGAGCCCGACCTCGACCTGTTCGACTCGCCGCTGCCGCGGTCGCTGGCCAACACCAAGCTGTTCCGGCGCGAACTGCTCGACAAGCACGCCATCCGCTACCCGGAGGACATGCGGATCGGCAGCGACCTGCCGTTCACCCTGGAGGCGTGCTACCGGGCGCGGCGGATCTCGGTGCTGGCCGACTACGAGTACTACTACGCCGTCCGGCGGTTCAGCGCCACGAACATCACCTATCTCAGCCGGCACGTGGAGCGGCTCCGGACGGTCGAGGCGAACATGGCGTTCGTCGCCAAGCTGATCGGGCCCGGCCGGCAACGCGACGCGATCATGCTGCGCCGCTTCGACCACGAGGTGGCCCGGCTGCTGGAGGACGACCTCCTGCGGCTGGACCGGGACGTCCAGCGGCAGATCCACGAGGGCGTGGGCCGGCTGGTCACCGACCACCTCACCGACGGCATCGCCGGCCGGCTGGGCGCCGAGGCCCGGATCAGGATGGCCCTGACCCGCGACGGCGACGTCGACGACCTGCTCGCCGTGATCCGCCGGGACGCGCGGACCGGTGCGCCGGCCACCCTGGTCGAGGACGGCCGGCGGTACGCGATGTATCCCGGATTCCGCGACCCGGACCGCCGGCTGCCGGACTCCTGCTTCGAGGTGACCGCGATCCCCGACTGGGCGGCCCGGCTCGACGCGACCGGGCTCGCCTGGACGGCCGACGAGCGCGGCCGGCGGGTGCTGGCCATCACCGCGCGTACGCCCGTCGCCGACCTGTCCGCCCTCGGGGCGGACCGGATCGCGGTGAGCGCCGAGGAGATCCGCGCCGATGTCAGCGTCCTCGGCAGCGACGCCACCGGCACCACCCTACGGATCAGGTTCCCGGCGGCGGACCTGCTCGCCGCCAGCGCGGCGACCGGCCAGCGCCGCACCATCTCAGCCCAGGCCGGCACTTGGCACGTGGACGGCGCGATGGGTGCCGCCAACGCCACCGGGGCGGCCGGGTCGATGGCGCTGCGCGCACCCGGGATGCGCGGTCTCCGGCCGCTGATGGTCCGCAGCGGCGCCCGGTTCGCCGCGGTGACCTGCACGGTGGATGGCTCCGGCCGGCTCATGGTCTCGGTGGCGCCGTTGACGCCGCGGCGCGTCGGCGCCCACCTCCGCAGCAGGCTGCGCCGGCGCGGCTGACGACACTTCCCGGCAGGTGCCTGCTTCCCGGGCGACACCCGCTCGCCTACGGTCACTATCGGATGGCGGCACCCGGCCGTCGGAGAGAGGGATCCTCATGGCTCGCATCACCGTCATCGGCGGCACCGGCTACGCGGGGGCGTCGATCGTCCGCGAGGCCGCGGCCCGCGGTCACGAGGTCACCGCGTACAGCCGCTCGGCGCCCGCCGAGCCGGTGCCCGGGGTCCGGTACGAGCAGGGCTCGATGCTCGACGACGAGGTCCGCGCCCGCGCGGTCGAGCGGGCCGACGTCGTGGTGTCCGCCCTGTCGCCGCGCGGCGAGCTGACCCGCGAACTGCTCTCCGTCGACACCCGCCTCGGCGAGCTGGCCGCAGCGGCCGGCGTCCGCTTCGGCGTGGTGGGCGGCTACAGCTCGCTGCGACCGGCGCCGGGCGCTCCCCGCTTCGCCGACGGCGACCTGCCGCCCGAATTCGCCGCCGAGGGCCGGACGATGGCCGCCGTCGCGGACGCCCTGCTGTCCGCGCCCGAGGGGCTCGACTGGTTCTTCGTCAGCCCGGCAGCGCAGTACGGCGCCTTCGCCCCGGGCGAGGCCACCGGCGCCTACCGCCTCGGCGGCGACGTCGCGATCGCCGACGCCGACGGCAAGTCGGTCATCTCCGGCGCCGACTTCGCCTCCGCCGTCGTCGACGAGATCGACAACCCCAAGCATCACCGGATGCACTTCTCGGTCGCCTACTAGCCCGCGGGAGCTGGCTAGACCGGGAGGAGATCCGCCGCGCCGACGAGGGTGAGGATCTGCACCACGACCACGCTGACCGCGGTGATCCGCAGGGCCACCCGCCGATTCGTGGCGATGCGGTGGGTGACGATGAGCGCGCCCGCCCCGGTGGCGTCGAGCAGGGTCACGGCCGCCAGGTTGAGGTTGACGCCGGTCACGTCGCCGCGGTTGAGCAGAGCCAGCAGGGATTCGCGGAGCTGGGGTGCGTGCTGCATCTCCAGTTCCCCGCGGATGGCCACCTCCACTGTCCCCGAGCCGTTGGCCTGGATGTCCAGCACCTGCAGCCCTCCCCCTGGAGTAGTTGGACCCGCCCGTACCCATGATCTCCGAAGTCAAACCCGCGCCGGCATCCTGATCGCGGGGGTGAACCGCGCCCGGTGGCGGACCGGTCGACGGTACCCGCCGCACGATGGGCCTGAACGGCCGCCGCAGCGCCTCGGTTCTGAGACTATGAACCGATATACACCATGAGTCCGGTAAATGTTGATACCGGGTGGGGCTGAAGGGGCGGCCATGGTAGCTGGGGCGTTGTGGGCACAACGCTGGCTTCGCGGAACGGACACGATGCGGGGGCAGGTTCGCACGTTGTTCCTCGGCGTTCTGCTGCTCTGGCCCGCGTTCGGCCTGTGGGGCCTGCTCGGTTCCCGGCCCGAGCTGGCCGCTCTCGCGGTGGTGACCGCTCTCGCGGTGGTGGGGTGGCTCTACGCCGGCTATCGCCGGCAGCGCTTCCCCGCCTGGAGCTGGATCTTCGAAGGCGCCGGCGTGTGCCTGGTCGCCGCGGCCTCCGAGTACGGCCCCACCATCGGCCTGTGTTTCGTCTGGGTCAGCTTCCGCGCGCTGTACGGCGGGCTGCGCGAGAAGATCCTCGGGACCGCCGTGGTCTGCGGGATCATGGCTGCCGGGGCCCTGATGTTCGACGTCCGGCCGGGCGTCGCCATTCCGCTGTTCTTCACCGCGCTGATCTCCCTCGCGGTCAGCCACGTGCTCGCGATGGGCAGCAGCGCCCGCGACCGGTCGGCCGACCGGGAGGGCACGCTGGCCTCCGCCGGCGCCGGGCTGGTCGCCTCGACGACCCGGGCCGAGGCGATGGACGTGACCCTGGGCGCCGCGCTCAGCATGGACCGCGCCGCGAGCGCCGCCCTCATCATGACCGTCACCGGGCCTTCGCTGCACGTGATCGCGGCGGCCGGGGACGTCGGGCCCGAGGCCTATGGCTGGGTCACCGAACTGACCAGGCTGCCCGAGGAGGCCAGGGCAGCGCTGCGGCCGGGCGGATGCGCGGTCGTCTGCGACCAGACCGCCGCCGAGGTCGCCGAGGTTCTGCGGCTGCCCCCGCCCGCCATGATCGTGCTCGCGCCGATGGCGGCGCACGGTGACGCGTTCGGTCTGCTGGTGGTGGCCCTCGACCGGCTGCCGACCGATGATCTGTCGGCAGCCGTGACGACCCTGGCGGACGAGTCGGCCCTCACCCTCGACCAGTTGCTGAGCCGGTCCCGGCTGAGCATCGTGGTCGAGCACTCCGCCGACGCGCTGATCCTCGCCAGCGAGTCGGGTCTGATCCGGTTCGTGAATCCCGCGGCCGAGATGATGCTGGCGTGCCCCAGCGAGGAACTCGTCGGTTCGAACCTCTGGCCGCTGGTGCACGAGGGCGATGTCACCGCGCTGCGGGAGGTCGTGTCGTCGTTCGTCCGGCCGACGCCGGTGCCCTGCCGGATCCGCGGGCGCGAGCACGCCGAGTGGACCGATGTGGAGGCACTGGTCGAGTACGTGAGCGAGCATGACGGCTCGCGGAGCATCGTCTTCACCGCGCGGGACGTCTCCGAACGGCACCGGCTCGAACTGGAACTGCGGCACGCGCAGAAGCTCGAATCGGTCGGCCGGCTCGCCGCCGGCATCGCGCACGAGATCAACACGCCGATCCAGTTCGTCGGGGACAACGCCCGCTTCCTGGAGACCGCGTTCACGGACCTGGACCGGCTGCTCGCCGCGTACCGCGAGCTGGTGTCGGCCGCGCAGGCGAACGGTGACATCGAGACCACCCTGCGGGACGTCGACGCGGTGGCGACCGAGATCGACATCGAGTTCGTGATGGAGGAGGTGCCGACCGCCATCTCGCAGACCCTCGAGGGCATCAGCCGGGTGGCCAACATCGTCCGCGCGATGAAGGCGTTCGGTCATCCCGGCACGGAGGAGAAGAGCCGGGCGGATCTCAACGAGGCGATCAAGAACACCATCGTGGTCGCCAACAACGAGATCAAGTACATCGCCGACGTCGAGACCGACCTCGGGGACCTGCCGCTGGTGCACTGCCACCTCGGCGACATCAACCAGGTGGTGCTCAACCTGGTGGTCAACGCCGCCCACGCGATCGGTGCCGCGGATCGCGGCCGGGGCACGATCCGGGTCAGCACCCGCCCGGAGGACGGGTTCGCCGTCATCGAGGTCGCCGACAGCGGTACGGGGGTGCCCGCGGAGATCGCCGACAAGCTGTTCGACCCGTTCTTCACCACCAAGGAGGTGGGCACGGGCACCGGGCAGGGACTCGCGCTGGTGCGCACCCTGGTGGCCGACCGGCACGGCGGCACCATCGACTTCACCAGCACCGTCGGGGTCGGCACCGTCTTCACCGTACGGCTGCCGGTGGCCGGCCTCGAGGAGCTGCCGATGAACACCGAGCTCGCGGAGGTTTCCCTGTGACCCCGGGCAGTGTCGTGACCGAGCGGCCACACATCCTGTTCGTCGACGACGAGCCCCGGATCCTCGGCGGCCTGCGCCGCATGCTCAGGACCTACCGGGACCGCTGGGACATGTCCTTCGCCGAGGGCGCCGAGGCCGCCCTGGTCGCGCTCCGGGACCGGCCGTGCGACGTGATCGTCTCCGACTACCGGATGCCCGGGATGAACGGCGCGCAGCTGCTGGAACGGGTGCGGCTGGAGTATCCGGGCACGGCCCGGGTGATCCTCTCGGGCCAGACCAACGAGGACAACCTGCTCAGCATCATGGTGCTGGCCCACGAGTTCCTCACCAAGCCGAGCTCACCGGAGCAGCTGGTCGCCACGGTCGAACGGCTCATCGACGTCCGCGCGACCACCGGTGCGGGCACCCGGTCGGAGCGGGCCGACGTCCAGTCGCTGCCGAGTCCGCCGCACACGCTCATCGAGCTCACGGCGGCGCTGGACAACGACGAGGCGTCGGCGCGCTCCATCGGCACCATCATCGAGCAGGATCCCGCCGCCACCGCCAAGGTGCTGCAGCTGGTGAACTCGTCGGCGTACACGGTGGGCCGCAAGATCAGCGATGTCGGCCAGGCGGTGGCCCTGCTCGGCCTGCACACGGTGCGCGGGCTGGTGCTGATGCACGACCTGATCCGCACGTTCGACGTCGCGGGCGGGGTTCCGGCCGCGTGGATGGATGGGCTGACCCTGCACTCGGTCGAGACCTCGCGGCTGTGCCGGATGTTCGCCGACGGCACCGATTGGGAGAGCAACGCCTTCACCGCCGGCCTGCTGCACGAGGTGGGCCAGCTGGTCCTCGCCTCGACGCGACCGGGCGAGTTCGCGGAAGCCCTCGAGGCGTGGCGCGGCCCGGAGGCGGAGCCGGCGGACACCGCCTTCCTGTGCGTCACGGAGTCGGCGATCATCGGCTTCTCGCACATCGACGCGGGTGCCGATCTGCTGCGGTTCTGGGGACTGCCGGTCCCGGTGATCGAGGCGGTCGCCGGCCACGCGGCGACGGTGCAACCCGGTGCGGTGGTCGACGCGTCGTCCGCCGTCGCGCTGGCGCACATGGTGGTGGAGGCGGAGATGGGTCCGGTGTGCGGGCCGGGCGGTGCCGCCTCGCTAGACGAGGATCAGTTCGACGACCAGGCCCGCGAGGCGATCACCCGGTGGCGCCGGGAGCGGAGCCGGCATCAGCAGTGACAGCGTCGTTGTCCAGGACCATCAGCGGCTCGGCGACGCTGTCCTCCAGGGCGGCGAAGTTGCGCAGCCGGGTGACCAGACCGACGGTGACCTCCTGACCGGCGTTCACCAGCAGGACGTCGGACTTGCTGCGCACGGCGGCGGCCAGCACCATGCCGGACTGCAGGTCGTCCAGCATGACACCGCGGATCGACTCGGTCGTGGCCGCGGCGGTCGACGCGAATGCCTCCAGCAGGGCGGGGTCGTAGTGCTGGGTGTTGGCACGCATCGTCGCCAGCGCGACCGTCGCTGACATCCCCTGCAGCAGCAGCGCGTCGTGGTCCTGCACCAGCCGCAGCAGCCGCCCCCCGAACGGGATCCGGTCGCCGGAGACGGCGGTCGCGGGTGGCCCCGAACCGTCGAAGCCCTTGCGGGAGTAGTGAATGCACTCGGCGACCTGGGCCATCCGGGGAATCGGTGAGATGAGTTGTTCCGCGACGGCCGGCAACTGGTCCACCATCGCCTGCTCCGCCGGGCTCAGCTCCACACCGGCATCGAGCTTGCCGGCGACGGTCGGGGGCAGCGACACGATGCCCAGCTGCGCCATCTCGACGGCGAGCTCGACCGCCCACCGGTCCTCGACCTCGACCTTGTCGAGGATCGCGGACGCCACCCGCCGCATCCGGGCCGCGCGGCCGAACGCCATCGGGCTGGCCAGCGACAGCACGTCGGACAGGGCCTTGACGCTGCCCTGCAGGGTGCGCTCCAGCAGCTCGCGCTCGGACACGATCAGCTTGTGCTGGGTGACGCAGTCGCGCAGGGCGGCCGTCATGGTCTCCGGGTCGACCGGCTTGAGGAGCATCCGGTAGACGCGCCCCTTGTTCACGGTGACGGCGGCGTCGGCGAGGCTGGTGTGGCCGGTGAGCAGCATCCGGGTGCTGGTGGGCGCCGCCTTCGCCGCCGCGGCCAGGAACTCGGCGCCGTTGATGCCGGGCATCAGGAAGTCCGACACGATCACGGCGAACGGATCGTCCGGCTTGAGGGCGAACAACCCGTTCGCGGCTCCGACCGCGGTCTCGACCGTGAAGTCGCGCCGCAGTTGCCGCCGGAGCCCGTCGAGCAGATTCGGCTCATCGTCGACCAGCAGGATCCGGGGTTTGTCGACGGCGGTCGTCATGCGGGGCTCCTCGCATTGTCCGAATTAGCCGAATATATCTGCTCCTATGCTTTTCCGGACGGGATTCCCGCACTCTGCTCCGAGGTCCCGTAGGTCAGCGAGAGGGTGAAGACCGATCCGCTGTTGAGCACGGAGGTGACCGCGACGTCCCCGCCCATCGCGCGGGCCAGCCGGCGGGCGATGAACAGTCCGAGTCCCGTGCCGCTGGTGCTCATCGTCATCGGGTCCTCGACCCGGTGGAACTTGTCGAAGACCTTGTCGAGCTGGTCGGCGGGAATGCCGCGGCCGTGGTCGCGGACGTCGACGTGCACCCGCGTCTCGTCGAGCCGCATGCCGACCGACACCTCGGTCTCCGCCGCGGAGTACTTGAGGCCGTTGCCGATCATGTTGGCGAGCACCTGCAGGGCCCGGCCGTCGTCGCAGTGCGCCAGGACCGGCCCCGGGGGCAGCTCCAGCACGACCCGGTCGGAGCCGAGGTCGCGGGCCGCTTGGGTGGCCAGGGCGCAGAGGTCGTGGGTGCCCGCCGACACCTGCAACGAGACGTCGTCCGGGTTGTCGCTGAACCGCGAGGCGAGCAACAGGTCCTCCACCAGCCGGGACAGGTGCCCGGCGCGGTCGCCGATGAGGTTCAGCGCGTCCAGCCGCTTCTGCGGGGTCATCCGCTCGCCCCGGGAACGCAGGAGATCGACGTAGCCGATGATCGGTGTCAGCGGGGTGCGCAGCTCGTGGGAGACCATGGCGATGAAGTCGGACTTGAGCCGCTCGGTGCGGTACTCGCGGGTCAGGTCGCTGATCACGACCACGTCCCGGACGAGCAGACCGGCGGTGAAGATCGCCGAGTGCGCGAGCCGCAGCCGGCGCTGCTCGCCGTCCCGGCGGCGGACGGTCAGCTCGGCGACCGTCATCGGCTGCGCCACCGAGACGGGCATCAGCAGCTGGCCCTCCTCCTCGGCCGGCACGTCGAGGACCTCGGCGAGCGGCCGGCCGATCGCGTCGCCGGCGTCGACCCCGGTGATCTCCGCCAGCGCCCGGCTCCAGACCTCGACCAGGCCGGCGCCGTCGATCACCATGATGCCCTCGGCGGACTGCTCGACGACCGCCTGCAGCTTGCTGGTCTCGGCCACCAGCCGGTCCAGGTGCTCGGCGCCGCGCATCGCCACGGCGAGGGCGCTGGCCAGCGAGGCCAGCAGGGTGACGTCCCCGGTGGTCATCCAGCCGCGGCTGCGGTCCCGGGTGCCGAAGGCCGCCGTACCGAATCGGCTCCCGCCGCCCTGCACCGGCACGACCACCATCCGGCGCAGGCCGTCGGGCAGGTCCTCGGCGAGGTGCACGGGCCCGTCGATGCGGCCGAGGGCGGCGAGGTATTCCGGCACCGGCCCCTGCAGCAGCGTCGAGGGGTCGGCGCCCTCCACGGACAGCGCCAGGTCGTCGTGCTCCAGCACCGCGACCGCGAAGTCGGCACCGAAGGCCTCCCGGACCAGGACGAGGAACTGGCGCACCACGTCCTCCCGCTCGGCCAGCGCGTGGGACAACTGGAGCAGGCAGGCGGATCGCGCGTGTTCGTCGGCCTCCCGCGCCGCCGCCCGGTACGCGTAGGTCACGGCGAGGGCGGGCATCGCCATGAACGGCAGCAGCAGCGGCGAGTGCAGCGCGATCTCGGCGGTCATCAGCCCGGTCGCCATCGTCCCGACGGCCATGTAGGCGGACAGCCGGGCCTCCGAGCGCACGATCCGCCAGGGCGGCAGCTCGTTGATCACGCCGAGGATCTGTGCCAGGCAGCAGAGGTTCACCCCGGTGAAGGCGATCGTGCCGGCCACCACGCCGGCCAGCACCCCCAGGGTCATCGCCCCGGGCGCACCGCCGATCAGGTGCACGATGAGGATCAGGACGGCGGTGGCCGCCGTGTAGGTGCCGAGGTTGAACACGGCCTTGACGACCGCCCGCCGCTGCAGCGCGCTGGCGAGCACCAGCCCGGCGGCGGCGGCGATGAGGGCGTCCCGCGGCGGCAGCAGCAGCACGTCGATGACCAGCGCCACCTCGTAGAGGCTGAGTTCCTCGACGGCCTCCCCGTGCCGCAACCGGACCACGGTCATCTCGGCGAGGCAGCTCAGCACCGTCAGCCCGGGCAGCAACGCCGCCGTCGGCACGCCGAGGCCCCGCAGGACGCTGCCGCGATCCGCGAGGCCGATCGCCACCGCGCCGGCCAGGACGGCGCCCAGCAGGGCGACACCCACGACCCGGCGCAGGATCGGATCACGCAGTTGTTCGCGCACGGCGGCGGCCGCCCGGGACAGACCCGGGCGGCCGGCGCTTGACGGTGCTGAGATCACGAGGCGGGCAACCACGCCCAGGAGCGGGCGCTCCATCGGTCCGCCGCCCAGGCCCGCGCGGCCCAGTCGTCGCCGGCCCAGGCGCGGGCCGCCCAGTCGTCGCCGGCCCAGGCCCGCGCCGCCCAGTCGTCGGAGGCCCAG